>DTZQ01000180.1 GCA_012961305.1 Armatimonadota bacterium
CGGGCGAAGCCCGCTCCCGGAAGGTCAAATTTGCATGCCCGGCCGCCATCGGTTCCTCCTCATCCTCCGGCATTATACCACACCCCGCCTCCGCTGTCAAGGAGGGTACGACTTGACAACTTGGCCCGGGTGGGTTAGGTTTGAGACGGCTGAACGCTTACCGGAGACGGAGCGATGGCCTCACCGGTGCAAGAGGGACAGACCGTTTCCCTGCGGGTGGACAGTTTAGCCTATGGGGGCGAGGGAGTGGGACGGGTAGAGAGGTTTCCGGTGTTCGTGCCCTACACGGCCCCCGGCGACTTGGCGGAGGTGCGCCTTACCAGGGTGCACAAACGCTTCGCTCGGGGAGAGGTGGTACGCCTGTTAGAACCCGGCCCCGGGCGAGTGGAACCTTTCTGTCCCCGGTACGGAACCTGCGGCGGCTGTCAATGGCAGCACCTGGCCTATGAGGTGCAGGTTCAGGCCAAAACCCAATTGGTGCGCGACGCTTTAACCCGCATCGGAGGGCTGTCCTCGGTTCCGGTGCGGGATACTATTTCGGCCCCGGAACACCATTCGTACCGCAACAAAGTCGAGGTCGCCTTGGCTCCCGCTCCCGCCGGCTGGCATCTGGGTTATCATCGGCGGGGCAGTCCCGAAGTGGTGGACGTAGAAACCTGTCCCCTCCTAAAGCCCCGGCTGAACGAACTTCTGTCGGCGGTGCGGGAAACGCTACGGGAGTTCGCCTATCCGCCCTACGATGTGCGCACCAGTGCAGGTTTGGTGCGCGAGTTCAGCCTGCGGTGCAATCAGGCCGAGGAAGAGGCTACCCTGCTCTTCATAACTGGCCGGCGCGAGGTGCCCCACAAACGCCCCTTCTTCACCGCCCTGCGGGAGCGATGCCCCTTCCTGGTCGGCTTCGCCCATCATGCCCGCACGCGAGCCTCCCAGAAACCGCAGGGCAGGCCGGTGGGCGCACTGGAAGGGCGACCTCTGCGGGAGCAGTTCGGGGAAGTGACCTTGGAGATTTCCCCCGCCTCCTTTTTCCAGGTCAACGTACCCCAGTTGGAAAACCTGTGGAGAACCCTGCGCCTGTGCTTGCTCCTGGGTGAAGGGGATACCATCGTGGACGCCTACGCAGGAGTAGGCACATTTGCCCTGCGGCTGGCGCCGGAGGTGGAACAGGTAATTGCCGTAGAGGTATATCGGCCTGCTGCTCAAGATGCTCGCCACAACGCCCGGCGAAATGGCTGTGAAAATGTAACCGTCGAGCGAGGGGCAGCGGAGGAGATACTGCCCCGTTTGGCAGCGGAGGGCCTGCGGGCCGCAGTGGTACTGCTCGACCCTCCCCGCAGCGGCTGCCAGGAGCGGGTTTTGCGGGCCAGTGTTTCCCTGGGCCCCCATACCCTCGTGTACCTCTCCTGCGACCCGACCACTTTGGCCCGCGACCTGCGCCGCCTGGCGGCTTTGGATTACCTTCCCGCTCTGATACAACCCTTTGACTTTTTCCCCCAGACCTATCATGTGGAGACGCTGGTGGTGCTGAAACCGGCCAGACTTACCCAAGATTGAAATCCGGGGCTACTCCTGCCAAGTCGCTTCCAAACCGACTGAACCAACTTCCGTTGGTTGGGTAGCCCATTTTCACCCCTCTCCCACCTGTGGGAGAGGGGCCGGGGGTGAGGGCCACTCCAAAGGCGGCGCCTTTTATCCCTCCCCGAACTCATACATCACCAACGCCAGGGCGACGAGGGCGGCAGTTTCGGTGCGCAAAATGGTCGGGCCAAGGGAGACCGAAACGGCCCCGGCGGCTGTCAACATGCCGCGCTCGGCAGGGCTGAAGCCTCCTTCCGGGCCGACGAACAGGGTCACGCGGGCCGGATTTGCTGCCCCCACCTGGGAGGCCATTTGCCGCAGCACTGGGCGCACGGGTTGTTCCTCGGCCGCGTTGCACAGCAACGCCAGGTCAGCCACCTCAACCCACCGACAAGCCCGTTCCAGCCGCTCCGGGGGCGCGATTTCGGGCAGCGTGGGGCGGCGGGATTGCTGGGCCGCTTCCTTGGCCACTCGCTGCCATCGCGCCTGCTTGCGGGCCGCCTCCTCTGGCGTGCGCACGCGTACCACCGTGTGTTCCGTCAACACGGGCACCACCCGGGCCACTCCAACCTCGGTGGCCTTTTGGACAATCCAGTCCATTTTCTCCCCTTTGGCGATGGCCTGACAGAGGGTTACCTCCACCGGCAGGGGCGGTGGTGGTTCTAAGGTGTGGAGCACTTCCAGGGTCACCGTCTCCCGGCGGAGGGCTACAATGCGGCTGCGGTAGCGCTGTCCGCGGCCGTCAGCCAAAATTACCTCTTCCCCCACCCGACAGCGTAATACTCGGCTCAAGTGATGAGCATCCGCCCCCGTCACGGTTACCCGCCCGTGACGCAGTTGCTCCGGCTCGATAAACAGGTAAGTCATCGTCCCTTGCCCTAACTTAGTTTTTCGAGTATAATGTAGTAAGTTCGGGCACCCGCCGGAACCGCGGGCTTCAAGTCAGGGCCTACGGTGAGTATAGCACAGTAGCGGGGGAAAGTCAAGCCAAAGGGAGGAAGGTTAGGGATGAAACCTTTGCAAATAGGCATCGTCGGCTGCGGAGAGATTGCGGTGCACACCGCGGAGGCTATCGCCGCGGCGGAGAATGCGGCCCTGGCCCTGACCGCCGATGTGAAAGAGGAACTGGCAGCCGATTTGGGAACGAAGTACGGGGTGCCCTACACCACCGACCCGGCGGAGTTGCTGGCCAGTGAGGCCGTGGACGCGGTGTACATTGCTACCCCCCATCACTTGCACGCCCCGCTGACCATTCAGGCCGCAGAGCAGGGCAAGCACGTGATGGTGGAGAAACCCATGGCTACTACGGTAGCCGATGCACAGCGAATGATTGACGTCTGTCGGAAGAACGGGGTGCGGCTGGGGGTCTGTTTCATTATGCGCTACCGAGCGGAAATTCGCCGGGCCCGCGAACTGGTACAGAACGGGCTCATTGGGAAAGTGATGGGCGTCAGCCTGGCGGCCTTGGGAGACAAACCGGCAACCTACTGGCATGGGGGCTATTCGGGACGGGCGCAGACCGACTGGCGCACGAAAAAGGAAACCAGCGGCGGGGGCATCCTCATCATGAACGTCTCCCACAACCTGGACTACATCCGCTTCATCACGGGCCTGGAAGTAACCCGCGTGTACGCAGAGTACGGAACCTTTGCCACCCCGGTGGAGGTGGAGGATTTGCTGACCGCCACCCTGCGGTTCAACAACGGTGCGGTGGGGGTAATCGAGGCTACCTCCTGCGCCCGGGGCGGTTCCCGCCAGCCGCGCAGCGACCGGATTTACGGTACGCAAGGGCAAATCCTGCTCGGTCGGCCCCTCTTGGTTTATCCAGAGCGAGAGGATATGGGGTTCACCCCCGGCAAGTGGCACGAGGTGCCGGTGGAACAGCCAGTCGGGGAGCGGCAGTTGTTCGTGGAGGATTTTGCCCGCGCCGTGGCCGAAGGGAAACCCGCTCCGGTCAGCGGAGAAGACGGCCTGGCGGCTTTGGCCATCGTGGAAAGCGCGTATCGAGCAGGGGAGTTGGGAGAGGTGATTACCTTATAGCAACGGCGCTCAAGTGAGGGCAGCCCATTGGCTATTGACGCCTGGCGAAGAATGTGTTATAATCACCTCAGCGGCAAGGGGAGAAATGGTGTGCGTGGGTTGTTTATCACTTTGGAAGGGCCCGATGGGGCCGGGAAGAGCACCCAAGAGCACTTGCTTTGCGCTTATTTGACCCGCCGGGGACGACGGGTAGTGCGAACCCGGGAGCCGGGTGGGACGTGGGTGGGGGATTTGATACGCGATTTGCTGTTGAGTCCGGCTGAGGAGGTGGAAACTTCAACCTGTCAACACCCCGCCCCAACCCTTCCCGCTTACGGAGAGGGAAAGGGTGAGGTTCAGGGGAGAGTTTTACACGCCCGGACGGAACTCCTGCTCTATCTGGCCGCTCGCGCTCAGCATGTGGAGGAATGCATCCGACCCGCCCTGGAAGGGGGTTGTGATGTGGTCTGTTCCCGGTTCAGCGATTCCACTTTGGCCTATCAGGGCGGGGGGTTGGGGTTGGACGAAACGGTCATTCGGGCCTTAGATGCTTTCGCCACTCAGGGCCTGAAGCCGGATGTGACCTTTGTTTTCGACCTGCCGGCGGCTGAGGGATTAGCGCGGGTGCGGCAGCAACGGACGGGGGCGGGAGAGACTTTAGACCGTATCGAGGCGCGGTCGTTGGCCTACCACGAGCGGGTGCGGCAGACTTTCTTGCGCCTGGCGGCTGCAGAACCAGACCGGGTGAGGGTGCTGGATGCCCGCCTGCCCGTGGAGGAGTTGCACGCGGCGGTAGTTGCCCATTTGGAACCCCTGCTGCAGCGGTGGGAGGAAGCGGAGGGGAACTCATGAAACTAATTCTGGCCGTGGTTCACAGTCGGGATTTGAACAAAGTGACCCGGCGGCTGGTGCAGCATGGTTTCCCCTTTACCCAGGTGGCCAGCACAGGGGGGTTCCTGCGGGAAGGCAATGCTACCCTCCTCCTGGGCGTGGCAGACGAGCAAGTAGAGGCCGTGTTGGAGTTGATTCGGAGCCAATGTGAGACCCGGGAGCAGTTGGTCAATGCCCTGCCCGCCACGGAACCCTTGGGATTTACCACCCCCGTGCGGGTGACGGTGGGAGGGGCCGTGGTATTCGTGCTGAACATTGAACGCTTCGAGAAAATGTGATTCATGGTTTGGAACCGCATTATTGGCCAGGAACGTCCGCTTACCCTTCTGCGCAATGCTCTGCGCACGCAGCGGCTGGCCCACGCTTACTTATTTGCCGGCCCGCCCAACGTGGGCAAAACGACTGTGGCTCTGGCCCTGGCTCAGACCTTGAATTGTTTGGACCCGGTGGACGAGACTCAGGGCTGTGGCACCTGCCGGTCGTGCCGGAAAATTGCCCATGGCAATCATCCCGACGTGCGGGTGGTAAATCCGGGCCAGATGGAACGCAGCGCCGCCTCCACGGTGGCCAGCCGGGCGAGCATTAGCATCGAACAGGTGCGCGAGGTGGAAGTTGATGCCCACTACCGGCCCCTGGAGGGCCGGCGCAAGGTTTACATTTTCGAATCCGCCGAGCAGATGACGGTTTCCGCCGCCAATGCCCTGTTGAAAATTTTGGAGGAACCGCCTCGAACGGTGCTGTTCGTGCTCACCTCGGCCAACCCGGCCGCACTTTTGAGCACCATCCGTTCGCGCTGTCAGGAGGTGCCCTTCGGGCTGGTGCCTGCGGAGACCATTCGGGAGGCTTTGGAGCAACGGCGGCAGGTGCCTCCCCAGCGAGCGCAGGTGTTGGCTACCCTGGCGGCGGGGCGGGTGGGAAGGGCTTTCGCCCTGGCGGCGGAGGAGCGGTTCGTGGCTCGGCGGGAGCAGGTGTACGCCCTGGCAGAACAGGTGCTCTCCTGTCCGCCGGTGCGCGCCCTACAAGCAGCGGAGCAAATTTTGACCTGGGCGGAGGAGGAAGGAAAGCAGGAAAATCGGGCCCTACTGGTGGAAGAATTTTTGGAACTTTTGCTGGTGTGGTTTCGCGATTTATTAGTGTGGCGGGAAACCCATTCGCGGGAGATGCTGATTAACCGAGACGAGGCAGAGCGGGTGAGCCGCTGTGCGGAGTTGGGCTCGTCGGCTCGCTGGCAGCAATGTGTGCGAGCGGTGCAACTGGCCCGCCAGCAGTTGCAGCGCCAGGCCAATGCCCAGTTGGCCCTGGAAGTGCTCATGTTGACCTTGAGCGGCAACTGGGAAAAAGGACTGAGGACTGAATCGTGAGCACCCAATTCTCAGTGCTCAGTACTGGTGAAGATTGCCCCGGTGCCCAGTTGCCTGCCGTAAAATTTAATCACCTTACACTTTACGGATTACCTGAAGCAAGGAGGATAGCGAATGTCAGAGTACGTCAAAGACATCACCGATGCGGAGTTCGAGGCTGAGGTCAAGCAGTCGGACCTTCCGGTATTGGTGGATTTCTGGGCGCCCTGGTGCGGCCCTTGTCGTATCATTGCCCCGCGGGTGGAGAGGGTGGCCCAGGAGTTAGCGGGGCAGTTGAAAGTAGTTAAGGTCAATGTAGATGAGAACGTGAAGGTAGCCATTGAGTACGGCATTACGGGCATTCCTACCCTGCTGTTCTTCCGCGACGGCGAAGTGGTGGAACGCTTTGTGGGAGCCGGGGTCAGTGAGGCTACCTTACTGGAAACCGCTCGAAAGGTGATGGCCTGATGCGACGGCTACTCCTGTTCTTGGTCCTGGTGGCAGTTTTTCTGAGCGGGCGCAATTACGTGCGGCTGGCTCAACTGGAGCGGCGTTTAGGGCTAAACGAGGCTGCCCCTGCTGTGACTTCTATGTCGCCGGTGTCGCCAGCAGTTGCCGACCCAGAGCAGGAAAAACAAATTCGGGAAATGGAGAGTGCCCTGCGCAAGGCGTGGGAACATTCCCAACGAGCTCAGGAGTTCCTGCGCCAGGGAAAAATGGACGAAGTAGAGCGGGAGTTACAGCGTATAGAGCGGGAATTACGTCCCTGGCGACCGTCTCCAACAAAAGAGGCTGAGCCAGCGGCTTCTGCTCCGGCGAAAACTCCCTCTGAGGAATCGACTCCCACGCCTTCGCGTAATCTCCGCGAGAATTGGGATGCGTTTAAGGAACTTCTGCGTAAACGGGTGCAGCGGGCCGAAGAACGACTCGATTAACTGCAGGTAAAATTGTGAAAGTAGCAGCCGTAATTCCTGCCCACAACGAGGCCGCACGCATCGCAGAGGTGTTGCGGGTGGTTCGGAGCGTGCCCGAAATAGATGAAATCCTCGTTGTGGACGATGGTTCTACTGATGGCACTGCCGCCGTGGCGGCCCAGTTTGAAGGTGTAGAAGTGGTATCCCTTCCGACCAACGTCGGTAAGGCTGGTGCTATGCATGCGGGAGTAGTACGTACTGATGCGGAGATACTGTTGTTCTTAGACGCTGATTTGCAGGGCCTAACTGCCACCCACGTGCAGGATTTGCTGGCCCCGGTGCTGAGGGATGAGGCCGATATGACGGTGGGCGTTTTTCGCCGGGGACGCCGCTTAACCGACTGGTCACAACTCATTGCACCCTTCATCTCCGGCCAGCGGGCCATGAAACGGGGCCTCTTTGAGCACATCCCGAAGGTGTACAAACTCAAGTCGGGCATCGAGGTAGCCCTGACCCGCCACGCTCGGCTCCTGGGAGCCCGGGTGCGGCGAGTGCCCCTGTGGGGCGGAACCCATGTTATGAAGGAGGAAAAGTTAGGTCTGTGGCGCGGATTCAAAGCCCGCTTGCGCATGTATGGTCAAATCTTAGGCTATTTGGGATTCCGCTGGCCCTATGACCGCTTGACCGTTTGGTGGCAACGGGTGCGCCGCCGCACCGCTTTCCGGAGGGAGAACGGAAGAGGCTCATGAAGTTTTGGGTGGCCATTGTAGAACTGGGCTTCTTAGGCTACGTGGGTTCGCTAATTGCCCTGATTTGGTACGGCTTCGATGCCCAGGGACGCTGGCAGGGCCGCCGCGGCTGGTGGCTCGTGGGAGCGGCCCTGCTGTGCTTCCTCTGTTGGTTGGAAGGTTTACGGCGGGTGTGAAGTTCGGAACCGCCCTTGGGAGTCAGGCACTTCAGTGCCGTCTCAGGAATAGGAGGAACCAATGAAAGAGCGAAAAAGGCAATACCTGAACCGATACTTGGGAGTCAGGCACTTCAGGGCTGTTCTCTTGGGAAGCACGTTGCTGGTCTGGGCTGGCGTTACGGGAGCACACTCGGCCCCGGCCACACCAGACCTTAGGCCCTTGCAGCAGTTAGAGGCAGCCCTTACGGCGGTGGTGGACCAAGTCAAGCCGGCCGTGGTGAGCATTACCGTGGAGCGGCGCCGACGGGTGAGCCACCCGCTGTTGGACGAACTTCGGCGTCGTTTCGGTGACCGCCTGCCGCCAGAAATAGAGGAATCCATAACCCGCGGTTCAGGCATGATTTTCCGCCAGGAAGGCCGCCGGGTGTACATTCTCACCAACTCCCACGTAATTCAACAGGCGGAGCGGGTGCGAGTGAAACTGGTGGACCAGTTTGAGGTGTTGGAGGGCAAAGTCATCGGCGACGACCCCCGCACGGACTTGGCCATTGTGGTCGTGGAATCCGACCGCAAACTGCCTACGGTATTGTTCGGCGATTCGGACAATTTGCGGGTAGGGGCCCTGGTGCTGGCCATCGGCAGCCCCTATGATTTCGAGGCTTCGGTGACCTTAGGAGTGGTGAGCAACAAGGAGCAGGAAATCCCTGACCCCGGCCAGCGTATTCCCCATTTCCGCCAGCGCCATCTCATTCAAACCGATGCCCCCATTAACCCCGGCAACAGCGGCGGGCCCTTGGTGAACATTCGCGGGGAAGTGGTAGGCGTCAGCATGGCCATCTTTACCCCTTCCGGAGGCAACATCGGCATCGGCTTTGCCATTCCCATCAACGTGGCCAAACGGGTGATTGACGAGTTGATTGAGAAGGGCTATGTCACTTATGGCTACTTGGGAGTGAGAATTCTGGATTTGCACGATTTGGCCCGCCAGAAGGACCTGGCCTTGTCCGACGTCCAGGATTTCTTTGGGGTGCAGGAAGGAGCCTACGTGGAACAGGTGGAACCTGGCACCCCAGCCTCGCGGGCCGGCATTCAACCCATGGACATCATTGTGGAGTTCGGGGGGCAGCGGATTGACTCTGCGGGCCGACTGCAAGATGTGGTAGGAGCCACGCCGCCGGGCACGGAGACCACGGTGGTTGTAGTCCGGGACCGGGAACGAAAGGCCCTGCGGCTAAAGGTGGCCCCCATGCCCCGAGAACTGACGGGCCGGCCGGAGACGAGGCGGGAACCGGAGGACGTACTGGGCATTAGGGTCGAGGAATTGACCTCGGAAAAGGCAGCCGAACTGAGCATCAAACCCCGGGGAGTGTTGGTGGCTGAAGTAACCCCGGGCAGTCTGGCCGCCCGTCAAGATATTCGTCCAGGCGACGTTCTGCTTCGGGCCCGCAATGACCAGGGAACCTATGAATTGAACCGCGTAGCGGACTACGAGCAGTTCCTGCAGGACCTTCGCCAGACTCGCCTGGTGGCTTTCGAGTTGCTGCGCATCCGAGAGGGCAGACCGCAACGTGGAACCGCGGTCATCGTTCTGCCCGAGGAGCAGGAGGAAGAAAAGTAATTGGGGCCCGCGATTGCTGCCATTCAACGGGAAACGGCGGAGCGCAGTGCCTTCGTCAGTCGGCTGCTGGCCGAGATGGGTAAAGTCATCGTGGGCCAAGAGAACCTGCTGCGCCGCCTGCTAATTGCCCTCTTGGCCGACGGGCATGTGCTCCTGGAAGGAGTGCCCGGCTTGGCCAAGACCCTTTCGGTGTCCACCCTGGCCCAGGCCATTCAGGTGCGGTTCCAACGCATTCAGTTCACCCCGGATTTGCTCCCTGCGGATTTGATGGGCACCGAAATCTACGACCCGCGCACCGGCGAGTTCCGCACCAAAAAGGGGCCCATTTTCGCCAACCTGGTGCTGGCTGATGAGGTCAACCGCGCACCGGCCAAGGTACAAAGTGCCCTGTTGGAAGCCATGCAGGAACGCCAGGTCACCATCGGTCAGACAACCTTTCCCCTGCCGGAGCCGTTTCTGGTCCTGGCTACTCAAAATCCCATTGAGCAGGAAGGGACTTATCCCCTGCCCGAGGCCCAGGTGGACCGGTTCATGCTCAAAGTGCTGGTCCCCTATCCCTCGCGCGAGGAAGAACTGGCCATTGTAGACCTCACCACCACTGACCGCCAACCTCAAGTGCAGCCGGTCGTTTCGCCCGCGGAAATCCTCGCCGCGCGGGAAACGGTGCGCCGGATTTACCTGGACGAGAAAATCAAAAACTACATTGTCAACCTCGTCCTGGCCACCCGCTACCCGGAGCAGTTCGGCCTGCCGCTGGAGCATTTGATTGAATACGGGGCCTCGCCGCGGGGCTCCATTTACCTGACCTTGGCTGCCAAAGCCCACGCCTTTCTGGAAGGACGGGGACACGTCTTGCCGGAAGATGTGAAAGCCCTGGCCCCAGAAGTACTGCGGCATCGCCTCATCCTCAGTTACGAGGCCGAGGCCGAGGAGCAAACCAGCGACGATTTGCTTCAGGAAATCCTGAGCCGCATTCGCGTGCCTTAGAATCATGCCTGATGCTGAACTGTGGAAGAAAATCCGGCGGATTGAGGTTTACACCAACCGGCTGGTGACCAGTGTGCTGGCCGGAGGTTATGTGAGCGTGTTCAAGGGGCGAGGCATTGAATTTGCGCAGGTGCGTGAGTACCAGCCGGGCGACGATGTGCGGGCCATTGATTGGAACGTAACTGCCCGCATGAACCGTCCCTTCGTCAAGGAGTACACCGAGGAGCGGGAACTGAGCATGCTGCTGTTGGTGGATGTCAGTTCGTCCGTTTACTTCGGCAGCGTCCAGCAGTTGAAGCGGGAATTGGCCACGGAGTTCTGTGCTTCCATTGCCTTCTCTGCCCTGCGGCACAACGACCGGGTGGGACTGGTGCTGTTCACCGACCGCATAGAGTTGACCCTACCCCCCAAGAAGGGCCGGCGGCACGTGCTGCGGTTGATACGGGAACTGCTGCATTTCACCCCCACTGCGGCTCGGACCAACCTCGAAGTGGCCCTGGAGTATGCCTGCCGCCTGCTTTCGCGCCGCAGCACTCTGTTTGTGGTCTCTGATTTTCTGGCCCCCGATTTTCGCCGTCCCCTGGATTTGGCCCGAGCGCGACACGACGTAATTGCCGTGGCCATTTCTGACCCCCGGGAACGGGAATTGCCGGATGTAGGTCTAATTGAATTGAAAGATGCCGAAACGGGCGAAGTAGTACTGGTGGATACCCATTCGCCAGTGGTGCGACGGGCCTTTCGCGAACGGGCCCAAACCCGCCAGGAATCTCGGGAGCAGTTGTTCCGCCAGGCCCGCGTGGACACCATTAACCTGCGGACTGACCAGTCGGTCGTTCCTCCCTTGCTGGAGTTCTTCCGCCGCCGCAAACGCCGCCTGGCCCGGATTTGAGCAGAATAAGAATGGATGTGCCTACCTTTCTTGACGAAGAGCCCGGAGGAAGTAAATTGGTTCGCCCCTCAGGGGAGAACCGTCAAGGGGTAAAATGAACCGAGGGGTCAATTGACCCACTGACTTATTGACCTATTGACGTTTTACCCGACGAACTCGACGGTCTCAACGATGAGCCATAGCCCATAAGCGATAAGCCACTTATGAGCGCAACTAAAGTCATTGCAGCGTTGTTTATACTTCTCACGGAGAGCCTCGGCGGGGCAGCCGCGGAAGTGTCCTTTAGCGCTGCCGTTAGCCCGGAGCGCGTGCGGGAAGGGCAAAGGGTGACTTATCGGGTGACCCTGGTGCGACCGGCGGGGGTAGCGACCGATGCGACCTTTACTCCCCCCCCGTTTGCCAACTTTGAACGCCTCAGCCAGCCGACGGTAAAGGAGACCCCCCTGGGGCCTCAGGTCACCCGCGAGTGGATTTACCGCCTGCGTCCGCGCCGCAGGGGGAGGCTGTCCATCGCCGCCGCGAAACTTACCTACCTCGACCCGAAGACCCGGGAACCGCGTACTTTGCGCACTTCCGAATTGACAGTGCAGGTGCTTCCGTCCCCGCCTTTGGAGGACATCCGGGACATCAAGCCGCTGCGTCCTGTGCCCCATCCCTACCGCCGCCTGTGGACGGCCCTTTCGTTGGCGGGCCTGACCTTTTTGGGCTTAGGAGTGGGGGCCTACGCACTGTGGCGGCATGCTGTTTCTGGGGTCCCAGAACCCACTGCCCCTCCCGCCCCGCTGCGCCTGCCCCACGACCTGGCCTACGAGGAACTCGCGGCCTTGCGCACAGATAATCTAATCGCCCGTGGCGACTTGGATGCCTATCACCTCCGCCTGGCGGACATTCTACGGCGTTATGTGGCTGGACAGTACGGCGTTTCGGCCCTGGAAATGACCACTTCCGAAATCCTGTCCGCCTTAGAAGAGCGTCCAGTACCGCCGGAGGCAATGGCCTATCTGGAGGCTGCCCTGCGCCATTGCGACCGGCAGAAATTTGCGGCTTACATTCCCTCGCCAGAAGAAATGGAAACTGCTTTCCTTCATGCCCGACGGTTCGTGGACACCACCCGCTTTGTTAGTCCTCAGCAGGCTGAGGGCTGGAGGCTATCGGGCAATAAAGATACGACATGAGTTTGCGATTTGTGTATCCCTGGGTATTGCCGCTGTTGGGATTGCTGCCCTTGCTCGCCTGGCGCAGTCGGCAAAGGCCGCCCAGAGGAGTGTTGTTTTCGGACACCACCCTACTGCGGGGCCTGCGTCCTTCGCTGCGGGTCCGCCTTCGGCCCCTGCTGAAGGGTTTGCGCTACACTACCCTGGGACTGCTCATTCTTGCCCTGGCCCGTCCCCAGGGGCTCTACGAACGGGAAAAGGTCACCCAGCGGGGAGTGGACATCATCCTGGCCTTGGACGTGTCCGGCAGCATGCGAGCCGAAGATTTCCCACCCAATCGCCTGACCGTGGCCAAGAGGGTCATCGCCGAGTTCATTCAGGGGCTCCGCCACGACCAAGTGGGGATGGTGGTCTTCGCCGGGCGCAGTTTTACCCAGTGCCCCCTGACCGTGGATTACGGCATTCTGTTGGATTTGCTGGAGGAAGTGGACATCGGCATGGTGGCCATGGACGGGACGGCCATCGGAGAGGCTCTGGCCAATGCGGTGTACCGTTTCGAAATGGAAACTCGACGGCGAGGGCAGAAGGGAGCCAACCCCTCCCGCAGTCGGGTGATTGTGCTGCTCACCGATGGAGAGAACAATCACGGACGGGTAGAACCCCTGTTCGCCGCGGAGATGGCCCGGGTCAAGGGCATCCGGGTGCACACCGTCGGCTTGGGCACACCAGAGGGAGTGCCGGTGCCCTACGATACCCGCACCGGGCGGCGGTATTACCGCAACCCCGACGGCAGTTTGCTCATCACCCGGCTGGACGAGAAACTGCTGCGGCAAATCGCGGCCCGGACCGGGGGCGTCTATTTCCGGGCCACAGACCCCAATGCCCTGACGGGGATTTACCGCCAAATTCGGATGATGGAGCAACACGCCATCGAAATCGAGCGGGTGGCTCAGCGCCGCGAAGGTTACCTCTGGTTCGTAGTCCCGGCGCTGGTGCTGTTAGGGCTGGAAACGGTGCTGGGGGCCACTTGGCTGCGGGTGGTGAGTAACTGACAATGTTAGATTAGGTTCGGAATTAGGCTCGAAGTATTAACCGACCGGAAAGTCCCTATGGATTTTGCCCGACCCTTTAATTTGCTGGCTCTCCTGTTGGTGCCGGCGGGAGTTTACCTGTGGTGGCACCGACAGCGGTGGGAGCGGGAGGCCCGGCGGCGGTTTGCCGCTTCGTTCCTGTGGGCACAAATGGGCGAAAGGCCCAGTTTCTGGCCCGCTCGCTTGCGGCCAATGTTCCTCCTGATGGCGGCCACCTTACTGGTAGTGGCTGCGGCTCGACCGCAAGGAGAACCCATTCTCACCGAGGCGGTAGGCGAAGGATTAGACCTCATGCTGCTAATAGACGTATCCACCAGCATGTTGGCCACCGACACCCCCAAGGGCAACCGCCTGGAAATGGCCAAAACCCTGGTGGAACAACTGCTCAGCCGCTTGGAGGCCGACCGAGTGGGCATCACTGTCTTCGCAGGCAACGCTTACGTTCTGTGTCCGTTCACTTTGGATTACAACGCCGTGCTAACCTTTCTGCAGGATTTGGAACCCCAGAGCGTGCGTGAGCCGGGCACCCGCTTGGGCGACGCGGTGCGCCTGGCGGTCAAACGGTTCCCCGAACCTGCCCCGGATGAGCATGGACGGGCCCTGGTGTTGCTTACCGACGGGGAAGACCACGGTTCCTATCCCTTAGCCGCGGCCAAACTGGTCCAACAGAGGAAAATACGCCTCTACGCCCTGGGCTTGGGCAGTGCGGAGGGAAGTCGGATTTTGGTGGGCATGGACTTTTGGGGCAATCCAGTGTACAAGAAATATCGGGGGCAGGAGGTCATCACTCGACTGAATGAAACGGTACTGAAACAGATGGCGGCTTTGACTGAAGGTGCCTACATCCCCGCGCGCACCCCCCAAGCCGTGGACCTGTTGCTGCGGGAACTCAATAAATTGCAGCGGAGAGCTGTGCGCAGCCGGGCGGCTGCTCGCCGCCGAGAGTTGTTCCCGGTTTTCGTGTTAGCAGCGTTGATGCTGTTAGCGTTGGACACAGCCCTGCCGCTTTGCCGCCGCCGTCGCCATTGACAACCCGCACCCCGACCACCCCACCGCTGACCGGAGTGGTTATTGGTTACTGGTAGGGGGAAGGGGAACCAGTAACCAAGTAGTGGCCAAACCGCATGTTCCCTGAAGAAAACAGAAGGAATTTGCCAGGGGCTGTCGAACCTGTAAGTAGAGCCCCGAAAAGTTCTCTGTGGAGGCACAGAAAACGTTGGGAACAACCAAATCGCGCCCTTTTGATGCAGTACTCAAGGAGGTGCTGACCCGACTTTTTCGGGAAGCGGGAGCGCGCTTCACCACCGAATATGAGGTGGGCCGTCTTCCCCGCACCATTGATGGGGTGGCGCTGCTGGACCAGGCCGCCCGGGAATGGCTGGGGGCGAACACCCCGCTGGACTTTCTGGCCACCCACGTGTTGCTGGAGGGCAAGTCGGAACACGACCGGCTGACTCCCCAAGAGTACTGCTTCATGATGGGGCGGGCCTATCTTTATGTGGGCCAAGTGGGAGTGAGGGACCTGCAGCAAGTGACGGTGTGTGCGGTTTCGGCGCGGCGGCCACGTCGGCTGCTGCAGCAGGAGCCGGGGCTGGTGGAGTTTAGGCGGGTGGGCCCGGCCCTGTGGCGAGCAGAGACGGTTTTGCCGTTTTACGTGCTGGTGTGTTCGGAGTTGGAGTTAGAGGAGCGGAACTACCCTTTTCTTTTGTTTGCAGCGGGGCAGAAGCGGCAGGAGTTTCTGCGGGAGTTGGTACAAGAGGCGGGCTCGCCCTATTTTTCGCTGGCTTTGGAGTTATATCCCCGGGCGGTGATGGAGGAATGGCTAATGGCACAGAGGGTAACCCCGAAGGAGGATGCGGCGCGGTACATGATAGAGCAGTTGGGTGCGCCTGTGGTGCTGCGGGCCTTGAGTCAGGTTACGCC
>DTZQ01000181.1 GCA_012961305.1 Armatimonadota bacterium
AGGAAGCGGGAATATCAGCCTCCGGCTGAGTAGTCACAAAATTCAAAATCCCTTTCGGGGCAAATTGAAACTCTGGCCAGGCTGTATTTTACGGCAAATTTGTTGTAAGATACCTCTGTGCCCCTCTTCAATGGACAGGTGCAGGGGAGGGGCGTGGTAGGCAGTTGGCAGCGGTTGCTTGGCTGCCGCAATCCTTCAGCAAAGAGGAGGGACAATTATGCCCGCGTTTGTAGATGTCGAAAAATGCGACGGCTGCGGGTCCTGCGCGGAGGTGTGTCCCGACGAGGCCATCACGGTAAACGACGTGGCCAAGGTGGACCCTGAAAAATGTACCGAATGCGAACTCTGCGTGGATGAGTGTCCGAACGAGGCCATCTCCATCGTGGAGGAATGACCCGCGTCAGCCGAATTCCCCTTAGTTGGAACTCAGGCCCGGCCTGACTTTGCGGCTGGGCCTTTTTATTGGTAAGCGCTCAGCAGTCAGCCGTTAGTTGCCCAATCGCTCGCCGCTGAGGGTTGAACTTACTTTACCTCGGAAGGGACAGTTGCCTTTCCTTCTCAAATGTGCTATAATCGGGGCAAGCCAATGGCATCTCGCTTATGGCCCATAGGGTATGGCTGGTAGTTCAGCGGTGAGCGATAAGCCATAGGCAACAGGCCATAGGTGACGGTTCGGAGGTAAAGGGTGCGGACGCTGCTCCTGGTGCTGATTCTAATACCGGCCAACGCCTACTGGATTATCCAGATGGAGCGGGTACGGCGGGGGCCGTATGTGACCAGCATTTCCCTGTTTGCCAACGTGATTTTCGTGCTGGGGGTGCTGGTCGGGCTGAACGCGCTGCTGCGGCGTTTCTGGCCCAAGCGGGCCTTCAAAGCGGGGGAACTGTTGGTAGTGTACAGCCTCCTGTCGGTCGCCTCTGGTGTGGCGGGCATGGATTTCATGCAGGTACTCATGATGATTCTGGGCCACGCGACCCACTTCGCCACCCCGGAGAATCGGTGGGAGGAAATTTTCTTTCGCTACCTCCCGCCCTGGCTCATTGTGCGCGACAAGGAGGCCCTGCGCCACTACTACGAGGGCAATTCGACCCTGTACCTGCCGGAACACTATCGGGCTTGGCTGGTGCCCGGTCTCTCCTGGCTGGCCTTCCTCAGCGCCCTGTTGCTGGTGATGCTGTGTCTCAACCTGCTCGTCCGGCGGCAGTGGATTGAGAAGGAACGGCTGACTTTTCCCGTTACCTACCTGCCCCTGGCCATGACCCAGGATGCGCCTCATTTCTTCCGCAATCGGGTGATGTGGAGTGGTTTTGCCGTCTCCTTCGGCCTGGGCCTGCTCAACGGCTTGCATTTCCTTTACCCCATCGTGCCCCAGGTGAACATTACCAAATACGACTTGGCCGACTATCTGAGCACCAAACCCTGGAACGCCGTGCGCTGGATGCCCGTTTATTTCTACCCCTTCGCCCTTGGGTTGGGTTTCGTACTGCCCATAGACCTGCTCTTCTCCTGTTGGTTTTTCTACCTCTTCTGGAAGGGGCAATTGGTGCTCACCCGGGCCTTTGCGTGGGACGTTCACCCGCAGTTTCCCTACATTAGCCAGCAGGCCCTGGGGGCTTGCGTGGGCTTCAGCGCCTATCTGGCCTACATCTCGCGGCATCATTTGCGGGAGGTGGTCCGTTCGGTCATCGGGCAGCCGTTCCGCAAGAGGGCCGGGGACTGGGGGCCGGAGGCGGAGGAAGGAGGCCCGACCTCGACCGATAAGGGCCTCTACCGTTTTGCGGCCCTGGGCCTGCTGTTTGGAGGGGGATTTTTGCTCTTTTTCTCCCAGGTGGCGCGGATGTCGCTGGGCATCGCCCTGCTGTTTTTCCTGCTTTACTACACCGTGTCCTTCGTCATCACCCGCATTCGGGCGGAACTGGGCCCGCCGGTGCATGACTTTCACCGGATGGGGCCAGAAATCATGATTACCATGTCCTTCGGCACCCAAAACCTGCGCGGGGAGGACTTGGGAGTGATGGCCCTCTACTGGTGGTTCAACCGGGCCTATCGGGGGCATCCCATGGCCCACCAAATCGAAGGCTTCAAATTGGCCCATCAGACGAGGACCAATCCCTGGCTGCTGACCTGGGGCCTGTGGCTGGCGGGGATCTTGGGTTCCGCAGCCGCGATGTGGGCCTATTTGCATCTGGGCTACCAACTGGGCACGGCCGCGAAGTTCGCCTCCGGGTATGGCTACGGTTGGCAGAACTACGGGGCTTTGCGAACCTGGCTGGAGATACCCACTGAGCCCAACGCAGGCGCGACGGTGGCCCTCGGTGTAGGCCTCGCCTTCAGTTTGTTCCTGCTGCTCATGCGCCTGCGGTTTCTGGGCTGGCCCTTTCACCCCATCGGCTACGCCATTTCCAGCAGTTGGTCCATCAACCTGGTGTGGTTTCCGCTGTTCCTGAGTTGGTTGATTAAACTGGCAGCGGTGCGCTACGGAGGCTTAAGGCTCTATCGGCAAATGCTGCCCTTCTTTTTGGGCCTGATTTTGGGGGATTGCCTCATTGGCTCGTTCTGGAGCGTGGTGGGAGTGATATTGGGCATTCCCACCTATAGTTTTTGGGGGGCATAGAGGACTTGCATTCGGGGACAATTTGTGCTACAATTAAAATTGTCCGGCGGACCGAGCGGGAGCACAGCCATGAGCGTCAGTTTGGACACCATCAAACGCGAATTGGCCGAGGCCGAACTGGACGAGGGGCTGTTCGTGTTCGGCCGGCTGTTGCTAAGTGCCTCCCTGCTGTTGGCGTTTGCGGTCAACCTGCCCGTCAACTGGCGGCTTTCGTTGATAGTCCTGGGCCTGCTGGCCATAGTGATAGTGGGCGGTTCGTGGTTGCAGCAAATTCGGCGGCGGCGAACGCGCCAGCGGCTGGAGCAGCGGTTCAGTTTGCCCTACCAGGTTTTGGAACGCTGTGCGGAACTGCACGCCATTGACCTGGAAATCAAGCAGGTGGTGCGGGAGAGCCTGAACGTCTGCACAGCCATTGAGGACATTGGCCGTCACGAGGCCTGGACCCGCTGTCAGGTGTCCGTGGAGCCGCATCTGGAGACGGTCCACGAGGGGTTGCTGGAACTGCTCCGCCGTGCCCAAACCGCACAGGAAATCAAGAACCTGTTCGACCGGTGCCAAGACCGGGTCAACCGCCCGGAACTGCTGGAGGGCCTGCGGCAGCGGTACGAGGCCAAGCAACAGGAATTGCAGCGCATCGAGGCGGCTTTGGAGCAAGTGCTGACCTGTTTGGCGGAGGCTCTGGCCGCGGCTCTGGATGAGGGCGGTCGGGTGCGAGAACTGGAGGCCCGCCTGCAGGAGTTCGCCGCCAGCATGGATACCCTCACTCGCAGTCTGGACGAGGCGGCGGAGATGCTGGAATCTCCGGTTTCTGAGCGCCTGACCGCCGCAGTGGAGGAAGCGACCGTGGAGGTCAAGAGGGAATAAGGGGGAGCGGGAAGGCGCTAATACGCCAGAGGAGGAAGCCATGAGCGCGAAGGTAGAGAAAGTGTTCGTGGAGGATTTGACCCTGGGACAGACGGTCACCACCGTGTTCGTGGTGCGCAATTTGCAGTTGCGGGACTTCCGCGACCGGGCAGGGAAATACTTGGATTTGTTCCTGGCCGACCGCACGGGGGAGATTTCCGGCCGGGTCTGGGAGGAGGCAGAGGCCATCGCCGAAACCCTGCAGCGCAATCAACCTGTTTTGGTGCGGGGCCAGGTTACGGAATACCAAAATCGGCTGCAACTAAACATCGAGAAAATCCGCCCGGCCCGGGAGGAGGAATACAACCGCTTCGATTTCCTGCCGCGCACGGAAAAGGACGTCAAGGCCCTGTACAACGGCCTCCGGGCCACCATTGACACCCTTGAGAATCCGCACCTACGCCAACTGCTGCACGCCTTTTTCGACGACCGCGAGTTTCGGCTGGAGTTCCTTCGTGCCCCTGCCGCGGTGACCATCCACCATCCCTACTTGGGTGGATTGGTGGAGCACGTGGCCAACGTGTTGGAGTTGGCGGAAACCCTCTGTCGGCTCTATCCCGAACTCAACCGCGATTTGCTCCTCACCGGCGTCCTGCTGCACGACATCGGCAAAATTCGCGAAATTGCCACCGAGTTCACCATCACCTACACGGACGAGGGTCGAGCCTTGAACCACCTGCCCATAGGCTTCGCCTGGGTGAGAGAGAAAATTAACACCCTGCCTGACTTCCCGGAGGATTTGCGAATGTTAGTGGGTAACATCATCCTCGGCCATCATGGACGGGGCGAATATGGCTCACCGGTGCTGCCCATGACCGTCGAAGCGGAGGCATTGCACTATTTGGAGAACCTGGATGCCCAGACCTCTCGCTGGCTGCGGTTCATCGCCGAGGAAAAGCCCAAGGGTGAGCGGTGGGGACGCCTCTACGACCTAAACCTCAAACAACGCCGTTACGTGTTCCTGGCGACCGAGGAAGTGCTGCAAGCCGAACTGCCGGAGCCAGCGACCGAGGAAGGGGAAGGGGTTACTCGGTTCGAGGAGGAATAAAAGGGGAAGTATGGCCTATCATTACCTGGTGTTGGTGAAACAGGTGCCGGACCCGAAGCGAGTTACGGGTCAGGCCATGACGGACGAAGGGGTGGTCGACCGGGAAGCCCTGCCGCCGATTTTCAATCCCGAGGACTTGAACGCCTTAGAGGCGGCTTTGGCCCTGCGGGATAAGTTCGGCGGGAAGGTGACCGTGTTGACCATGGGGCCCCCGATGGCGGCCGAAGTGCTGCGGGAGGCGTTGTATCGGGGAGCGGATGCAGTTGCCCTGGTGACGGACAAACGCTTCGCTCGCGCGGACACGCTGGCCACCTCCTACACTCTCTGCCAGGCGATACGCAAGGTGGGCCAGTTCGATTTGGTTTTCTGCGGGCGGCAGGCCATTGACGGCGACACCGCCCAAGTTGGCCCCCAGACCGCCGAGAAATTAAACCTGCCCCAGATTACCTACGTGACGGAAATTGTCCGCTTGGAAAACGACACCCTCGTAGCCAAGCGGGAGATTGAAGGCGGGTACGAAATCGTGGCCAGTCCTCTGCCTGCCCTGTTGACCATTACCGCCGCGGCTAATATCCCCCGACCGCCCAACGCCAAACGGCTGCTGCAGTTCAAAAAAGCCCGCACGCCCACGGAACTGTGGGAAGAATTGTATCGGGCGGCCAGGAAACAGAAGCGAAACATTTCCCAGGCCGACCTGGAGCAAACTTACGCCCAGCAACTTCAAACTTGGGAGGAAAGGGGCCTTCTCATTCCCGAATGGGACCTGGAAGACCTAAATGCCGACCCCGACCGCTGTGGTATCAGAGGTTCCCCCACCCTGGTCAGCAAAATCGAACGGGTGGTGTTGACCCCGACTCAGTTTCAGGCCATTGAACCCACGGAGGAAGGCATCCGCCACCTGCTGCGCGACCTGCGGGCCCAGCATGTGCTGGAGTGAGGCTCCTTTGCGCGGGGCAATAACGCTTTCCTGCCGAGTCAGAGGGCTGCTGTTCCCCCTCCCCTGCGGTTGCGAGGTGCTAACTTTCTCCCTGCTCTCTGAAATCTCAAATTACAGTTACCGAAGAGGGCGCACGGGGACGACTCAGGGAAGCCTCATTGGGCTCTTCCTGTGGCGGGCGGGCCCGCGAAAGCGCGGTTGAAGGGACGGACACCTCCGCCCCGGTGGGAGTTGTGGGGCCCCGGGCGGCTAAGGCGCGGCGAATCAGGGTGCACAAATGCGGCAAATCGGCCGTCTCCGGTGGCAAAACCAGGTCCCGCCAGCAACTGCGCAAAGTCCGCTCCCGCAGTCCCAGCAAATCGTTCCAGGCCGCAACTATGCGGTGCCCCTGAGGGTACACTAAAGTCACTCCCTCCACCCCCAGTTCCACCGCCCAAGCCCGTGAACTCCGCCACAGGGGCAGGCTGAACAGCACCGTAAGGACACTCCAGTAAACAGCCTCCTCCCACAACTGCTGAGCCGCACTGGCTCCCAGGCTGAGCAGGGCGCCCATCAGCAGCAAGACCGATAGGGCCCACCGCAGCCTCCGTTCCACTGGACGGATGGGAAACCGCAGGGGCAGTTCCTCCGGCGATACGCCCAACCAGTGGGCGACCGTTGCGGCAGAGGGACGAGGAGACAGAGTTCCCCTTTCCCCCCGGCCCCGCAGCCGGGCCTCAATCAGGGCAGCCAACACGCGGGCCTCTTTCACCCGCCGGCTGAAACGCACTACGCCCTGGCGAGTGCGCAGTTCAAACGTTCCGGGGGTGGTTTCAGTCAGCCCTAAAATATCGCTCCAGAGGTAAGTCAGGCAGCGGCCCCCGGCAAACCATTCGTGCACCCCCTCCTCATCCACAGACAGCGCAATGCGCCGCCGACCCCGCGAACTAAGACACCAGCCGAGTCCGCCCCCGCCCAAAATCATCCCCGCCCAGGCGGCCTCAATTCCTCCCCACGCCCAGATTATCGCTCCCCCCAACAGGCCCACCCCCAGGAACCACTTCCCTCCGGGCGAAGCCCGCTCCCGGAAGGTCAAATTTGCATG
>DTZQ01000182.1 GCA_012961305.1 Armatimonadota bacterium
ATCGCTTTTCCACGGCTCCGGGCACGCAGCGGCTGTGCCTGAAGGTGCGCGGGCGCGTGCGGGCGTTTGTGGCCGGGCAGGAACTTCCCGTCGCCGGGGGCACCGTCCGCCTGCCCCCTGACTTACAGGCAGAGAGCCAAGTAGTTGTCCTCCGGGTGGAGCAGGAACGGGGACGCTACGGAGGAGCCGCCTTCGACGCTCCGGTGCGCTTTGAGGTGGGAGAGGGCCGAATGCCTCTGGGCGACTGGACACAATTGGGCCTGCCGCACTACTCCGGCGGTGTGGTGTACGAGAGGGAGGTGGCCCTGCCGGCCGAATATGCAGGGCAAGACCTCGTGTTGGATTTGGGCCGGGTACGGGGCACGGCGGAACTGTGGGTCAACGGACAGCGAGTAGGTGTGCGCCTGTGGTCGCCCTATCGGTTTTCCCTGCGGGGGCGGATGCGGCGGGGCCGGAACCACCTGCGCCTCCTGGTGTACAACACCCTCGGCCCCCATTTCGGCGATGGCTACCCCACCCCCTACGTGTATCCGGGCCAAACCGTTTCCGGAATCCTCGGCCCGGTGCAGATTCGGTCGGCCCAGGAGTGATGCTGTCCCTCCCCCTCCTTCACGCGCCCCGGTGGGGCTCTCCAATGGTCAAGATGAGGCTCGTGCGAGGCAGGAGCGTTATTTTGCCCGCCTCCACCGTCCGCTGGGTGAGGAGGTCGCGCAGGGCATATTCTTCCCATCCCCGCAGGTCAACGGCCCGCGGTCGGTCGGAACTGTTCATGAAAACGAGGAACTCCTGCACCCGCACCTGGTAGAGGTCCTCGTTCTGTCAAATTTAGCAGAAAGTAGGGTCTTGACAAAAGGAGGATTTTGGTGGTATAAATATGAGCATGATTTAATTGTACCACCAACCCGAAAGAAGCAAGGGGGAACGTTCTCCGCGGTAGGCCGCGGGGCAAATAAATTCCTCGATTAAAGGAGACCACTTTGGACCGATACATTTGGGGCCCCCGGAAGGGGCGATACGGGAAGTTAATTTTAACCGGCGTGGTTCTAATCGCCTGGACGGTGGCGCTGGCGGCGGTTTTCCCAGCGCACGCGGAAACGCGCAGGGAGCGCATGGTTGCCCCTGGAGTGAGGCACCTGCAAATCGTGCGCACCTTGGCAGAGGACGGCCAGGCCCTGGTGATTAACGTCCTGGAGGTGGAACGCGCTAATCCTTACCTGCAAATCCAAGTAGTACTCAACGGCGGGCAGGTGTGTGGTTTGGAAACGGTCAGCGCGGCGGCGGCGCGTGTGTCCACTCCCGAACGTTACGCCGTGGCGGGCATCAATGGCGATTTCTACCTTCTCCGACCGGGTCCCCTGCAGGGGGACCCCCTCGGCCTGGGCGTGGCCAATGGGGAACTGTTCAGCAGCCCTTACCTGCGCTCGGCAGTGGTGTTCACCGAAGAGGGCGCCCCCCATTTGGAAGTTTTCCGAGCCGAAGCGTGGCTACAGGCGTTGGATGGGGAGAAGTACAGCATTGGTGGAGTCAACCAGGCGGGGACAGGTAACGACCTCATCCTCTACACCCCTTCCTTTAATCCTACGACCCACATGCCCCAGCCGGGAATGCAAGTGATGGTCACTGAGGTAGCCTTGCCCTTCCGGCCCAACATTTCCTACGTGGCCCGTATCCGGGCGGTAGTGGATGGGCTGGCCGAGGTGGTCATTCCCGAAGATTGCCTGGTATTTGCCGGGTGGGGGGAGGCGGCAGAGTTCCTCCGGCGGTTACACGTGGGGGAGCAGGTGTCCTTTCGCTTCAACATCGAGCCCTACCTGGGCCCACTGGCCCAGGCTTTGGGCGGAGGTCCCCGCTTGGTGCGTGATGGAGGGGTTTCCGTGGAGGCCGAAGCAGAGCGGATTTCTCCCGCCTTCGTCAATGACCGCCATCCCCGTACAGCCTTAGGTTACAATGACCAGTACCTCTATTGGGTCACCGTGGACGGGCGCCAGCCGGGCTACAGCGAAGGCATGACCCTGCCCGAACTGGCGCAACTGATGGTGGACTTGGGCTGCCAGCAGGCTTTGAATTTGGACGGGGGTGGTTCCACTACTATGTGGATTCGGGGTGAGGTAGTAAATCGTCCCTCCGATGGCCGCGAACGGGCAGTGGCCGAATCTCTGCTCCTGTTCAGCACCGCCCCTCGCGGCCCCCTGGCCCGACTAATTGTCTCCCCTCCTTCCCTCAGCCTACTGCCCGGCAGCACGGTGACCCTTCAGGTGCGGGGAGAGGATGAGTTTTACAATCCGGTGGAGGTGTCCCTGACCGAGGTGGTATGGGAAGTGGAGCCGCCCCTGGGAGAGGTAACCCCAGAGGCTCAATTCCGGGCCCTCCAGTCGGGAAGGGGCACCCTCCGGGCCCGGGTGGGCGAAGTGAGGGCCGAGATACCGGTGACCGTGCGCGCGCGGCCCCAACGGTTAATCCTTACCCCCGCGCGGGCCTGGCTCACCCCCGGAGGGGAACAGCCCTTTGCAGTGCAGGCCCAGAGTGCAGCCGGCGACCTCCTGCCCCTGGAACCCTCCGTCGTCACCTGGGAAGTTTCGCCAGAACTGGGCACTATCACGGCCGAAGGAGTGTTCACTGCGGGAGAGAAGAAAGGGCGGGGCACGGTAACCGCCCGCTATGGCGATTTGACGGCGGTGGCGGAGGTAATGGTCGGCTCTGAGACCCGGCTCATTGACGGTTTCGAGCAGGCTGAACGTTGGACATTCCGCTGCTATCCAGCGGAGGTGCCCGGGGCGCTGGAATTGGTCACAGACCCACGCCACGAGGGCCAACGGGCCCTGAAATTGTCTTACGATTTCACCACCTTAGAGGTGACCCGGGCGGTGTACGCAGTGCTCAATCAGCCCATCGGTCAGCCCCGCAGCGTAAGCGTGTGGGTGTACGGCGACGGAAATGGGCACTGGCTTCGGGGGCGATTTGTGGATGCCCAGGGCAATAAAGTGGTGGTAGATTTCGCCCGTCACGTGGACTGGACCAACGAATGGCGTCAAGTGCGGGCGGAGATACCTCCGGACACGGCCTATCCCATCACTTGGGAGACGATTTACTTGGCCGAACCCCTGGCGGAGGTGAAAGACCAGGGGGCAATTGTTTTAGACCAGTTCGAAGGTGAGTATCCGCCGGAGAAGTAGAATCTGAGATGGACTGTTACCTGCCCTGCGCCCGGAAATTGAACGCCTCCAAGCAATGGCTTTTGGATTAGAGGAAAGGGGGGAGTGTGAGGGGGGCTATAAACCTCCCCGATTTATGGGGGAGATACGCGATATCATCGAGGAATCCCTCGGCAAAAACATCCTGATCGCCGGGCACTTCCCCATCAAGGCCCTGGGCGAATACGGGGGCAGAATGCCGGCC
>DTZQ01000183.1 GCA_012961305.1 Armatimonadota bacterium
GCTAGGTTGTAAGCCAGTAAGACGATAGCTAAAGCTGTTGCCAGATACAGTAACACTATTAGTCCAACCATCTGAACATGAGGAGTTGTTCCGAGTGCTAAAGCCCTGTGGCGGGGTAGCCTATCTGGGTCAACCGGCGGAAGGTATGAGGTTGTGGCGGCGGCTCAAACCAGACCGGTTGCGAGAGTGGCTCAGGAAGGGTGGCCTCAGCGACTTCGAGGTAATTCAGGACGGGGGCACCTGGGCCAAAATCGTGCGCGGCCCCTTGCCGGGCGCAGGCGAATGGACCCATCAGTACGCTGACCCTGGCAATACGGCCTGTTCCACCGACCGCTTGGTCGAGTGCCCTCTGGGCGTGCTGTGGTTCGGCGAGCCCGGACCGGCCAAGATGATAAACCGCCATTGTAAGGCTCCGGCCCCGGTCTCGACCAATGGCCGCCTTTTCGTTGCGGGCAACGACGTCGTTATAGCGTGCGATGCCTACAATGGTCTGAAACTTTGGGAGAGAAACCTGCCCGGATTCCGGCGGGTGTGGTTACACGGTGAGACCACCAACCTGGTCGCGGCCCCGGAGAGCGTATATGCCACAGTGGGCGAGCAGTGTCTACGTCTGGACGCAGCCACGGGCGAAACTCTGGCTGAATGGAGTGTGCCCCCGGCTCCCGATGGCCAACCCCGCAACTGGGGATACCTGGCCTGGATGGGCGAAATCCTCTTGGGCAGCGGCGCGCCCCAATTCACCCTTAGTGCCTTGGACGAGGACACGGTAATTGCCTTGAGAAGGTCGGGAGTTCCTGAGGCGGTGATACAAAAATTGGGGGCGATTAGAGGCCAACCTTTCACCACCCGCGAGGCCCTCGTGCGCCGACTGGCCGAGGTGTTGACCGCGGAAGAAATGACCAAGTACCAAGCCCGAATACTGGATGAGCCGGGAGTGCCGATGGGAGGGGTGGTCAGCGACTATGTTTTCGCCCGGAACCGACGAACGGGCGAACTCCTCTGGGTGCATCGAGTTCAGAATGGATACCTTTACCACATTGCCATTGCCCTGGGCGGGGGACACATGTTCCTGGCGGAAGTGGGAAGGGATAAGCCGGGCACCAGACGGCTGATTGCTCTGGACCTGCAGTCGGGCGAGAAGGTTTGGGAGAAAGAAATTGAGGTCTCAGGTTGGGTCGGTGCGGACCTGACGCTCATTTACCAGAAAAACGTCCTGCTGCTTGCAGGCGCAGGGGGTGGACGCCGCATAATGGCCCTTTCCGCCGCCGATGGCGAGTTGTTGTGGTCGCGTCCCATTGCTTTCACCCGCCATTTGGTGGTCAACGGCAACACCATCTATGCCCAGCCCGGGGCCTACGACCTGCGCACGGGCGAGCCCAAGACGCGCATCCATCCTTTCACCGGCCGGAGGGAACCGTGGCAGTTCGCTCGGGCCTACGGCTGCGGGGCCATCTCCGGAGCACCCTCGTCCCTGTTCTTCCGCTCGGGCACGGTCGGTTTCTACGACCTCAAGGCCGATGCGGGGACGAGCAACTGGGGCGGAATGCGGCCCGGATGCTGGATTAACATCATCCCCGCCGGCGGGCTGGTGTTGATTCCGGAGGCCAGTTCGGGTTGCACCTGTTCCTATCCGATTCAGACCTCGATTGCCCTAATCCCCAGGGAGCGGAAGGAATACTGGTCCATCTTCGTATCGCCCGGGGAAACGACCCCGGTTAAACACTTGGCCATCAATTTCGGCGCCCCCGGCGACCGGCGCGACCGCCAGGGCACCCTTTGGCTCGCTTATCCGCGTCCCCCGGCTGCCTTCGGCATCCAGTTTCCCATCCGCAGCGACATTCTCAAAGGCTTGGGCTACTTCCGGCGCAATGCGGAGTACTTCCCTATACAGGGCACAGACAAGCCTTGGGTGTTTGCCTCGGGATGCTGTGGACTTTCGCGCTGCGTCCTCCCGTTGATTAAGAAGGGACAGGAACCTGCAGTTTACACGGTACGGCTGCACTTTGCGGAACTGAGCCACGAGCGTCGGGGTCGGCGTGTCTTTGAGGTCAGGGTTCAGGGCCAGACCCTTCTGGAGGACTTTGACATCTTGGAGGTGGCTCAGGCCCCCAATAGAGCAGTCGTTCGGGAGTTCAGGGACATTCCGGTAACCGACAACCTGATAATCGAGTTCGTCCCCCAGGTTGCCAATCCCACCCAAGAGGAAGCGCCCTTAGTTTGTGGTCTGGAAGTGCTCCGGCAAGGAGGGGAGCAGTGAGGACCTAACCGAAAACCCGTAGGTTCAGAGGGCTGAGTAACTCGATAAAGTTAACTTTAATACCACTGGCGCTTTTCGTCTGCCCCGTCGCTGCGACGCCTCGCAACTTTGCTTAGGCTGGCGGGCGACGGGCGACCTCGACCTGCTCGTGGCCGGGGCGTGGAACCTGAGCCACGTCATCCGCGACCAATTCCGCCTGGCCGAGGCCGGCCGGGGCGGGTGGTTGCTGGACTGCGGCAACGACCGGGGTGCACACGGTTTCTGCCTCAGGGTGAGCGAGGGGGACCGGGTGCAGTTCACGGTGCACTTTCACGCCGTCGTCCACCTCATAGACAGCGAGCCGGTGCCGGCCGGTAAGTGAGTTGAAGTGGTAGCCACCTTCGACGGCCAGCGGCAGCGCCTTTACGTCAACGGTCGCCTGGTCCGCGAAGTCGCGCAGACTTACTTCATTCCCTCTCCCGCGCCCCTCCGCCTGGGACGTGACTGGTACGGCACCCGGACCCGCTACTTTCGGGGGGCGATTAGGGAAGTAAAAATTTGGTCAAGGGCCTTGACCGAGGAGGAAATTGGGCGGAGGGGTTGAAAGTTAAGGATTGGGGAAGTACGGCGAAGGGGGGATGGATAAGTGTTTGGGAGCGCTGAAGCCACGCTTCGGCGCAAAAGCAGGGCTGAGGTACGAAAGGAGATTTACAAATGGTATTGTCAACTGCAAAAACGGCTCAGTCCACTGGGTCTGCTTCACCAGACCTCTCTCGGCGGCCTGAGGGGGGACAGCAGGGAGGGCGTTGGACGTGCTCGGCGAAGGGAGTTGCTCATGCTATCCTGGTGATGCTCACTATGCTTGTGCTCACCGGGACCTATGCCGCGGACTGGCCGACCTATCTGCACGACAACGTGCGCAGCGGCGTAACTTCGGAGCAGTTGAACCTTCCCCTCTCGCTGGAGTGGGCCTTCGTGGCGAAATATTCGCCAGTCCCGGCCTGGGAGGGTCCCAAGCCCGCGCCGGTGGAGGGCATTTTGGAGGTGCCCCGGGTCCGTTTCGATGACGCCTTCCAGGTGGCCGTAGTTGGAGGCCTGCTCTACTTTGGCTCCTCAGCCGACCACAGGGTCTATTGCCTGGAGGTCTCAACAGGCACGGTGCGCTGGACGTTCCTCACCGAAGGGCCCGTCCGCCTGGCGCCGACGGTGTGGCAGGGCCGGGTGTTCGTGGGCTCGGACGATGGTTTTGTTTACTGTCTGAATGCTGCCAAGGGCACGCTCCTCTGGAAGTTCCAGGCGGCTCCCCGTGACGAAAGGGTACTGGGTAACGGCAAGATGATATCCCTCTGGCCGGTGCGAACCGGGGTGCTGGTGGACGACGGAGTGGCCTACTTCGGCGCCGGCATCTTCCCCGCGGAGGGCGTTTACCTGTACGCGGTCCGGGCCGAGGACGGCCGGCTCATCTGGAAGAACGACTCCTGGGGTTATGCGGGGGGCTGGCAGTCGCGCTCGCCCCAAGGATATCTGCTGGCTGGTGCGAACAGGCTGTACGTTCCCTGTGGACGGGCTTTGCCGGCCGCCTTCGACCGGAAGGACGGTCACTTTCTCTACCAGCATTATCCCGGGTGGCGTTCCGCAGGCGTAGTCGGGGGGACTTATGCCTTGCTTGCCGGTGACCACCTCTACAGTGGTTCCAATGTAATCCCCGCTTACGAGCAAAGCACGGGAAAAATCGGGTTTGCTTGGTTCCCCGGCCGCCGCCTCATCGTCACCCGAAATTTCTCCTACCTGCTGACCGACCGCGAAATGCTGGCCCTCGACCGTACAACTTACCCAGAGGCAAGCCGAAAGCGCAAGGCCCTGGAAGGCAGGCGACGGTCGTTGGAAAGTAATAGGTCCAGCCTCAGAAGGAACGCCGATTCCCTGCGGCGGAGAATCAACGAAATTCGCGCCGACCTTGCGGCCCTGGACAAGCAGTTGGAGGAACTGCGCCAGGCCCCACGAGGGGAAATGGAGGAACTAACTGCTCTGCGGAAGGGACGGGAAACATTGAATACCCGCCTCAAGGCGGCCGAGGAGGAACTTGAGGCCGTGACCAAGCAACTGAGTGAGGTGGAGGAGCAGTTAAAAGCGGTGCGCGAGGAGCAAAAGCAGACGGAGGAAAACGTCGTGCGGCCAACCATCAAATGGCGGCGTCCCTCCGAATGCCCCGATGCCTTGATTCTGGCGGGGGGGGTTCTCTTCGCCGGCGGGCCGAACAAGGTCATGGCTGTTGACGCGACCACGGGGGAGGAACTTTGGCACGGTGAAGTGTCAGGCAGAACAGTGGGCCTGGCTGCGGCCGGCGGTCGCCTGTTCGCCAGCACCGACCGGGGAGCCATCTATTGCTTCAGACCAGGCAGGCCCTCCGCCGCCAAGTACCTCCTGGAACGCGTTGACCCTGAACCTTACCCCCAAGACCGGCTGAGTCCCGTCTACGAGGCGGTGGCCGAGCGAATCGTAAGGGAAACGGGAGTCACGAAGGGTTACTGCCTGGTGTTAGGCTGCGGGACGGGGCGGCTGGCCTTGGAACTGGCCAAGCGTACGGACCTAATAATCTACGGGATTGAGCCGGATGGAGGAAAGGTAGAAAGGGCTAAAGCCGCGCTCGAGGCGGCAGGCCTGTACGGAGCAAGGGTGACGGTGGAGCGGGGTTCCCTGTCCGACCTGCCCTATTCGGACTATTTCGCCAACCTGATTGTGTCTGATGACCTGCTGGTCTCGGGCCGCCTCCGAGGTTCGGCCAAGGAGTTGTTCCGAGTGCTAAAGCCCTGTGGCGGGGTAGCCTATCTGGGTCAGCCGGAGCAGACGGTTAGGTTTTGGCGGCGCCTCAAAGCGGAAAGTCTGCGGCGGTGGTTGACCGAGGGAGGCATTAGGGAGTTCGAGATTTCCGCGGAGGGTGGCGTATGGGCCAAAATCGTGCGCGGCCCCCTGCCGGGCGCGGGAAGTTGGACCCACCAGTACGCCAACCCGGGAAACACGGCTTGCTCCGACGACCGAATCGTCAGGCCTCCTTTAGGTGTCCTCTGGTTCGGCCAGCCAGGCCCGGCCAAAATGCTGAGCCGTCATGCGGCGGCGGCTGGTCCGCTCTCCGTCAACGGGCGTTTTTTCGTGCAGGGGGAAAATGTGGTTATGGCCTACGACGCCTACAATGGCCTTAAACTGTGGGAGCGGGAAATCCGGGGAGCGATGCGCGCGGGTATGCCCCGCGAGTGTAGCAACCTGGCGGCCAACGAAGACAGCCTTTTCGTGGCCGTGGGCGACAGGTGCCTTCGCTTAGATGCAGCCACCGGTGAGACCAGGATGACCTACACTTTGCCCCCTTCCCCCGATGGCAAACCCCGCTCTTGGGGCTATGTCGCGGTGGTGGGAGAGTTGCTCTTCGGTAGTGCCACCCCCCGGAACATCACCAGCGATTTGCTCTTCGCTGTGGACGTAAATACGGGCCAACATCGGTGGGTCCACCGGGGGAAGACGATAGCCCACAACACCATTGCCATCGGCGGAGGGCGGGTGTTCTTCACCGAGAAGGGGATAACGAGTGAGCAGCGGCAGGAAGCGCTCAGGGAGAGGACGGAGAAACTCAAAGGACTCAAGGGGCTGGAAGCGCTGGAAGCGAAAAAGCAACTGGCCCGGGCCGAGGTGCGACTGGCGGTGGCCCTGGATGCCCATTCGGGTAAGGTAATCTGGCAGAGGCCCTTAGACCTGACCGACTGCGGAGGCTCGACCCTGGCCACTATCTATCAGGACGACATCCTCCTGTTTTGTGGGGCATTCCAGAACGGCCACTTCTGGCGCGAGTTCCACGCAGGCGAATTAGCCCCCAGACGCATCACTGCCCTGTCCGCCCGCGACGGGGAACTGCTTTGGTCCCGAGCCCTGGGATATCGCACTCGCCCCCTGGTCAATGGCAATACCATATACGCTGACCCTTGGGCCTTCGACCTGCGGAGCGGTGAGCAAATAATGCGCGTCCATCCGGTAACGGGCGAAAAGGTGCCCTGGGAGTTCGGACGCGGCCACCATTGTGGCCCCGCTTCGGGTTCGCGCTACTGCCTGTTCTTCCGGTCCCTGACCAGTGCGTACTACGACCTCCTCCGAGATTCGGGAGTGCTGCATTTCGGCGGACACCGTCCTGGGTGCTATATCAACATGATAGCCGCCAATGGTCTGCTTCTCGAACCCGAAGCCAGTTCGGGCTGTCAATGCCTTTTCTCCCTCTACTCCACCGTGGTCTTTAAGCCGAGGGAGACAGACCGGGCATGGGGAAGGTTTTGCTCTCAGGCCCCAGTCACTCCAGTTAGGCACTTGGCCCTCAACTTAGGTGCGCCCGGCGACCGTAGGGACCGGGAGGGAACTCTGTGGCTGGCCTATCCCCGTCCCGGGCTGCCCCTCGTTCTTCGGTTAAACCTGCCGGCTACCATCCTGTCGGGACTCGGCTATTTCCGCTTCAACCCCGAGGGGATGCGAATCGCGGGGACGGACAAGCCCTGGGTTTTCTCCTCCGGCTGCTGTGGCCTGTCTAAGTTCGTCATTCCGCTAATTGAGAAGGGGCAAGAACCGGGTGTTTACACCGTACGGCTGGACTTCGCTGAACTCACCGATAATTACCCGGGCCAGCGGGTCTTTGATGTCAAACTTCAGGGCCAAGTCGTTCTGGAGGGGTTTGACATCTTGAGGGAAGCGGGGGCCCGAAATCGGGCCATTGTTAAGGAGTTCAAGGGCCTGGAGGTAACCGACAACTTGACCGTCGAATTCGTCCCCCGGGTCGAGAACCCGACCAAGAAGCAGGCACCCCTAATATGCGGGATTGAGGTTCTCAGGGAGACGCCGTAGAGTCCCTCTGAGAAGCGGTGCGTAACTATGAAGCATCGGGCAATGCCTTTGGAGTCAGGGGCTTCTGCCCCGTCCTTGTGGGGGACGGTGCTAAAGGAGACATAGGTGATGAGCAAGAACATCGCGGCTGCCCTGGCGTGTTTGTTGCTACTAACGGGATGCGGCAGGAAGGAGGAGACTCAGAAGTTGACCATCCTCTGCGGGGGCTCTTTCCGCCCACCAATGGAGGAGTTGGTCCAGAAGTTCGAGGCGCAGACGGGCCTCGAAGTCGAACTGTCCTTCGGACAAAGCGAAGACCTGCTCCCCCAGGTTAAGGTTGGCCGAATAGGCGACCTCTTCGTCACCCATGACCCGTACCTGGATTACACCCGGGATGCAGGGGCGTTGTTGGAGGGGGTGCGGGTTGGTTACGTTGCGCCGGTGTTGGTGGTGCGCAAGGGCAACCCCGCAGGCGTCAAATCCCTCGAGGATTTGGCCCGGCCGGGCGTCAAGGTCGCGGTGCCGAACCCAGAATTCTCCACCTGCGGCGAGATGTTGTTCCGACTGTTGGAGAAGAAGGGCCTCAAAGAGGCCGTGCTTCAGAACGCCGGGGGAGCGGTGTTCAGGAGCCATTCCGAAATTGGGAAC
>DTZQ01000184.1 GCA_012961305.1 Armatimonadota bacterium
ATCCGCCAGCCGGCCGCCTTCTGTGGCATTGCCGGCCTTAAGCCGACCTACGGACGGGTGTCCCGCTACGGCCTTATTGCCTTTGCTTCCTCCTTAGACCAGGTCGGACCCCTCACCAAAGATGTTACCGACACCGCCCTGTTGATGAACGTCATCGCTGGCCATGACCCCCTGGATTCCACCTCGGCCAACCTTCCCCGGCCCGACTTTACCCAATGTCTAACCGGCGAGGTGAAGGGACTGAAAATCGGCCTCATTCGCGAGTTCATGGGCGAGGGAATCGAGCGCGAGGTGGTGGAGGCGATAGAGGGAGCCTTGGAGGTGTTCGAGGACTTGGGGGCAATTTGTGAGGAGGTTTCCCTGCCCCACGCCGAATATGGATTGGCCACCTACTACATCATCGCCCCCGCCGAGGCCAGTTCCAACTTGGCCCGGTACGACGGAGTCCAGTACGGCCACCGGACGAAGGGCCCGGCGGACATCATCGCCATGTACCGCCGCTCGCGGGAGGAGGGTTTCGGTCGAGAGGTCAAGCACCGCATCATGCTTGGCACTTACGCCCTCAGCGCGGGCTACTACGATGCTTACTACCTGAAAGCCCTCAAAGTGCGAACCCTCATTCGGCGGGATTTTGAGCGGGCGTTTGAGGCTTTCGAGGTACTTATATGTCCCACTTCGCCGACCGTGGCCTTCAAGTTGGGAGAGCGGGTGGATGACCCCCTGCAAATGAAGATGGCCGACATCTGTACCATTCCCATCAGTTTAGCCGGGGTGCCGGCCATTTCCCTCCCCTGTGGCTTCAGCCAGGGCCTGCCCGTTGGAATGCAAATCATTGGTCGCCCCTTCGACGAAGAAACCGTCCTCCGGGCGGCCTACGCCTACGAGCAGGCGACAGACTGGCATAGACGGCGTCCTTCCCTGTGAGGGTGCTGGCCCTGCGGAAAGGAGACAGGGAAGAAATTGGGTGGTATATTTTGAGCCCGATGTTTACCCAAGCAGTACGGATATTGAAAGCCCGCATCGGCATCAGGGCCAACGAGGAGGATTTGCTCCTCCCACTTCCCCCGGAGGTGGCTTTATCATCGCTCCTGACGGACTTCCATCGGGTGGAGGAAATAGAATACGGTCCGGGACTGGATGCCTATTTTCTCCTCTCTAATGAACCTGGCTGCCCGCCCCAGTTGGAAGTTGGGCCGGAGGAAGTCCGGGCAAGAGGGGATATTCTGCGGCTGACGCAAGAGGCCCACGACCTTAGATACACGCTCTTCGGCAATGAAGGGTTGCTTTTTCGCCATACTCTGTTGCTTTTGGAGAGCCATTACCGCATTTTCAGTTACCATGCCTGTGCGTTGTACGATGAGGAAGGCTCTCGGATGTATATCGCTCCCGGCGGGGCCGGAAGCGGCAAAACCTGCCTGATTTTGAAGGGCTTGGAACTGGGGTTGAAGTTGTTCTCGGCGGAGATGACCCATTTCCGGGTAGAGGGGGGGAGGTTAACGCTCTACAAAGGCGCGCTGGTGGACAACATCAGGGTCGGTAACCTCCTCTACACCTACCCCGAAGTGGCCAAAGCACTGGATTGGCAGCGGCCTCAGACGGAGGACGTCTGGTGGAAGAAGATAGCCGTGGACCTCAGCCAATTTCAAACCCCCTTCGATGAGATTACCGATTGCCCCCTTACCCTCCTATTTCCGCACATCGAAGAGGAGCGCAGGGAAGTGGTAGCACAAGCCCTGAGGGGGAGGCGGGAAGTGCGCAAGATGCTGTTTGACAATTGCACGCAAAAAATCGGTGAACCCGTCCTGTACTATGAAACTATCCCCGTTCCCAGCCTGGACACCCCAGTTTCGCTGCGCCGTCGCTTAGAAGCCGTGGAGCAGTTCCTCCACTGGGTGGCGGAGGGCGAGGTGTTGCGGTTAGTGGCGGGAGCGCATAACTGCTGGGACGCGGTTCGCCGCCGATGAATGGAGGAAAGGAATGAAAGCCTGGGAAGGGACTTTTACCATGCCCCTGAAGGGGAGGAGTCAGAAGCCGCGGGTGGAAGGCTTCACCATGGTGATTGACAAAGGCTTAGGCCTCCGGGCCACTAAGGATTTGTTGGAGATGGCTGCGGAGTGGATTGATGACATCAAGTTGACTTTCGGCACTTCGGCCTTCTACTCAGAGGAAATCCTGAAGCGCAAGATAGACCTCATTCGCAACGCCGGCGTGGAGGTGATGCCCGGGGGTACGTTCTTAGAGGTGGCCATCTGGCAGGGGGTTTACGATGGTTTCCTTCGGCGGGCCAAGGACTTGGGCTTCACTATGATTGAGGTCTCCGACGGGACCATCCAGATGGACGCTCAGACGCGGGCCAGGGCCATTGGCAAAGCCCTGGACGCAGGCTTTCGAGTCATCTCCGAGGTGGGAAAGAAGGACCCTGCGGAGAAGGTGCCCCTCGCCCAGTTGCACGAACAAATCGCAGCCGACTTGGCCAATGGGGCCTTTAAGGTCATCGTGGAAGCGCGGGAGGCAGGAAAAGGAGTGGGCATCTATGATGAGGAGGGCCGCATAAAAGAGGAGGAGGTGGAGGCCATCGTGTCCGGGGTGGCAGACCCCAACTGCCTCCTCTGGGAAGCACCGCTGAAGAGCCAGCAGCAGCAACTTATCCTCCGCTTTGGGCCCAACGTTAACTTAGGCAACATCCCCCCAGAGGACGTGCTGGCTCTGGAGGCCCTGCGGCAGGGCCTGCGAGGGGATACGCTTAAACAGGCTTATTGGGAAAGCCAGCGGTAGGAAAGCAGCGCAAAACCCATGGCTAAGATAAGTCTGGCCTATGGTAGGGGTCAGGTAGAGTTGGAGGTTCCTGACCACCAACTTAAGGGCATTTATGCTCCCCACGAACGCCCCGGCGTGCCGGATGTAGCCGCCGAAGTGCGTCGGGCCTTGCAAGTTCCCCTGGGAACGGAACCCCTCTCTCGCCTGGCCCGGGGAAAACGCCGAGCCGTGCTGGTGGTGGACGATGCTACCCGGGCTGTACCTAACAGCCAAATTCTGCCTCCCCTCCTTGCGGAACTGCAGGCCGCCGGGTTGAAAGAAAACCAAATCAGCGTCTTGGTCGCCCGGGGCCTCCACCGCCGCTCCACTCCCGCAGAACTCCGGGCCACCCTGGGAGAGTATGCCCACCGCATCAAAATCAGCAACCACGAACCCGATGACCCCCAACAGTTGGTTTTCCTCGGCCGAACACGCCTGGGAACCAATGTCTACTTGAACAAAGAGTTCCTCCGGGCGGACCTGAAAATTCTGGTCGGAGATGTGGAATATCACCAGTTCGCTGGCTACGGAGGAGGGGCCAAGAGCGTTTACCCCGGCCTGGCTGACCGGGAATCCATTCGCTTGAGCCACTCCCGCCTGGACCTGCCCGGCACTGGACCGGGGCGTCTCCAGGGCAATCCGGTGCGGGAGGAGATTGACGAAGTGGGCCGGATGGCCGGAGTGGATTTCGGCTTGAATGTGGTGCTCAACAGCCGTAACCAGGTCGTGCGGGCCTTTGCCGGGGATCTGATGGGAGCCTTTCAGGCGGCGGTGCAACTTTGCGATGAAATCTACAAAGTGCAGGTGCCCTGCCGGGTTGGGATGGTAATTGCCAGCGCGGGAGGGTATCCTAAGGACATAGACCTCTACCAGGCCCAGAAGGCTTTGGAGGGTGCCACGCGGCTGGTGAGAAAAGGGGGTAAGGTCATCCTGTTGGCGGAATGCCGGGAAGGGCATGGCTCGCCGGTATGCTATGAGTGGATGTCGGCCGCGCGCACCCTCGAAGACATCTTCCACCGCATTCGGGAGGCCTTCGTGATGGGCGGCCACAAAGCCTACCAGTTGGCCAGGGAATTGGCATGGGCGAAGGTTTATTTGCTCTCGGCTATGGAACCAGAACTGGTGCGGAAGTTCTTCCTACACCCCCTCCAAGGGACAGCGGAAACTGAGCAAATTATCCGCGCGGAGAGGGAAATTGCCGTCCTTCCCCAGGCAACCTCGACCTTAATCCTCCCGGATGCGGACGGCGCCCGGAACGAGGAACAGTTGGAAAAAACGTCACTGGGTCAATAGGTAAGTTGACCTAACAACCCCACCCCCTCCCCCCAGTTCCCGCCGCGAGGGTGGAAACCTTCCCCGGTCACCGTTCCCAACTTTCGATGGGCTCGGCTTTGCTCAGCAGTTCCTCACTGAAGCGGCCCTCTTGGGCCTGACGGCGCAGGCGCTGGCTGAGCATTTTGTCCTCCAAGTACAGCGCGGGTTTGGCGCAAATCTCGCCCAACGCTTTTACCAAGTTGAGGCTGGTTTTCATATCCGGCTCGGTGCGCAACAGGCGGTAGCCCACGTCCTCGGTGGTAACGGCATAACTGCAGTGGACCGTCCACTCCACCGCCCAGGGCCAGGAGAACACAAACCAGCCCTTCTTGGCCGGGGAGGGTTGCTCCTCGGAGGCGTTAGTTTGACTTTCTTCGGTGGGTTCCTCCTCGGCTCTCATAGGCCAGGAATCGGCCCTAAAAGTGGTGCGGAAACAAAGGAAAGCCCGTATCTCTTCCAGGGACAGGTGCCGGGGCAGGCGAGAGCCCGGTTCGCCGATGAACTCCTGGCGGGCAGCATCGAGCCGGAAGTACCGTTGGGGCGGCGGGGGGTCAGTAGCCAGCGAATGGAGGCCTTTCCAGCACAGCAGGGCTAAGCCCCCACTCACCAGCGCCCCTAACAGGTGGACTATTCCCCGCCCTGGGGGAGTAAGAAAGGCCGCGGTCAGAAGGGTAAACAGAACTCCCAAGAACAGCAGCAGGCCCTGGCCCACGCGAATGCGCAGGCGGCGGTGCTCCTCGCCTTCCAGAAACTCGATGACCTCACCTACCAGCCGCGCGGTCACGTCGCCACTCCAGGCCTCCGGCGGCAGTTGGCGAAAGCGCTCCAGTAATTCCTCTTTGGCCATAGTTTCCTCAGCCATGGTTTTCCTCCTCAAGGCTTAACCACTACTTTCAAGGTTCTTTCCGGGTCCCGCAGGGCGCAAATGGCCCTTTCGGCCTCGTTCAGGGGATAAGTATGGGTCACTAAATCCTCCACCGGCAGGGCCGTATGGCACAGGAAGGCCATGGCCTCCTGAAAGGCCAGCAGGGGATAGGCCCACATGCCCCGCAGGTTCAGGTCTTTGTGGCAAATCAGGTGGGGATGCACGGACACGGCCCCGCTGTCGGTGAAATGGCCCAACTCAATTACCGTTCCTCCCCGTCGGACTTGCGCCAGCGCTTCGGCGAAAGCGGCCGGCACTCCCGCACACTCGAACACCAGGTCGGGCCCTACCCCCTCGGTGTGCTCACGTAGGATTTCGCTCCGCTCCTCTACGGTGGTCGTGGCCGCATTGAGGGTTTCCGCTGCCCCGAACCTAAGTGCGGCCTCCAATCGGGTCGCCGCGCGGTCGGAGACGAAAATGCGGGTCAGGCCCCAATGGCACAGGGCAGCCGTGACCAACAGCCCAATGGGTCCGGCACCCAAAACTAAGGCCGTACTGCTCAGGCGCACCCCCTCTCCGGCTTGAGGCACGCCGGGGGCCAGGGCCCGCTGTACCGCGTTCACCGCTACGGCAGCCGGTTCCACCAGCACCCGGCGGGCTTCCCTCAGGTCCGCGGGCAGTTTGAAAATCCAGGCCCGGGGCTGAAGGTAGAGGTATTCGGCCATGCCCCCCAATAAATGCGGCGGCTGCTCGCAGTTCAGGAACCCGTGCACGAACCGGTTGGGGCACAGGGTCGTCCGATGGGGCTGGTGGCGGCACCAATAGCAGTGACCACAGGGGCCCGAACTGGGCGTCACTGCCACCTGGTCGCCCTCCTTTACCGGCCCCCCAACCACGGTGATGGTTTCTAAGGCCCGGTCGCCCACCTGAACCAGCGTACCCACAATTTCATGCCCCGGAATGATGGGAAACGGCGCGGCCAGGTGCCCTTCGTAGATATGCCGGTCAGTGCCACAGACCCCCGCTTGGGTCACCCGCAGGAGCATGGCCTCCGGCGGCACCTCCGGCACTGGGTATTCCCGCTGTTCCATTACCCCGGCCCGGACCATTACTGCGGCTTGGGCAGTGGCCATAAGTTACTGCTCGCTTTCTAAGTATCGAAATAGGTTACCTCCTCCGTACGCCAGTCCGTCCAGCACCTATTGTAACATAGACGAACTGTTAAGTCAAGTTTCAGATGTTGGCGTAACTACTCAGGGGGCTCTCACTCCCGGCCCCCTCCCAACCCTCCCCGCACGCGGCGAGGGACTAAGAGGCCCTTTGGAGTCAGGGGCTTC
>DTZQ01000185.1 GCA_012961305.1 Armatimonadota bacterium
CCGAAGGCCCGCAGGTCAATGTACAACTCGTAAACTTTGGCCTGGGTTTTCTCCCGCACCAGGTGGGCAAACTTCATGGCGTACATGCAGCAGACGCGGGAGCAGTACTCCTGGTAGTTTTCGTCCCGACTGCCGATGCAGTGCAGGATGGCCACGCTGGAGGGAGGCTCTCCGTTTTGCAACTGGATTTTTCCACCAGTGGGTCCACCCGCGCTGCTCATCCGCTCGAATTCCAGACTGGTAATGACATTGGGCAACCGTCCATAGCCGTATTGGGCCAATTGCGAGCAGTCGAAGAGTTCGTAGCCGGTGGCCAGGATGATGGTTCCGACCTCGATTTCCCGAAACTCCTCGGTCATCTCGTGGTTAATCGCCTCTGGCTCGCAGGCTTTCACACACTCCAAGCATTCGGAGCAGACGGCGCAGTTCAAGCAGCGAGCGGCCTCGGCCAGGGCCATCTCTTTGGTGAAGCCCAATTCCACCTCGGCGAAACTGCGAATGCGTTCCTCCACCGGCCGCATGGGCATGACTTGCCGGGCCTGACGTGCCACTCCGGGCCGTACTTGGGTGACCTTCTTTACCTCCCTCACCCGGCCCTCGCGCAAATCCACCCCCCGCAGGAAACGGTCAATGGAAGTTGCCCCTTCGTGTCCTGCAGCGATGGCCTCTACGATTGAGGAAGGTCCGCTGACCACATCCCCGCCGGCGAACACCCCCGGCCGGTTGGTCTCCAAAGTGACCGGGTCGGCCTCGATGGTGCCGCGGGGGGTCAACTTCAGGCCCATAGCCTGCAGCGGTTCCGTTTCGATGCCCTGACCTACGGCCATAATCACCACGTCGGCCGCCAGCCTGGTCTTGGGTTCAGGGAAGGTTTCCAGAATGAGCCTTCCGTCCTCCGTAAACTCCAGCCGTTTCACGGGGACGAACTCCACTCCTTTGACCTGCCCGTTTTCGGTCACAATCTGCGTGGGGGCCAGGGAACAGTGGATGCCGTGCTTACCCCGGTCTACAGCCAACAGTTCCTCCTCGGTGGCCAGGATTTCCTCCTCGGTGGCTGCTACTTGCCATTTGTGAGCCGGCATCATCTCCCGGCTTTCGACGCACACAATATCTACTGGCCGGGCTCCCACTCGCAGGGCACAGCGGGCTACGTCCATGGCCACGTTTCCGCCACCGATGACCACCACCCTCTTTCCGGTCAGGTCTACTTCCTCGCCCAAGTTCACCTGCCACAGGAAAGTGAGGCCGTTGAGCACTCCCTCTGCCTCTGCGCCGGGGAGGTCAAGCATTTTTCCCTCCTGCGCTCCCACCGCAATGAATACTGCCCGGTATCCCTGCTGGAAGAGGTCTTCCAGGGTCAGGTCGGTGCCAAGGCGGGTGTTCGTTTTTATCTCCACCCCCATCTGCTCGATGATGCGAATTTCCGTGTCTATCAACTGGCGGGGCAGGCGGTAGCGGGGGATGCCCAGGGTGAGCATTCCTCCTGGGCGTGGGGCAGCCTCAAAGATGGTCACCGGATAGCCCATCTGCACCAGGTCGTAGGCCGCAGTCAGGCCGGCGGGGCCACTGCCCACAACAGCCACCTCTTCGGGCCGCTTCTCTTCCGGCACCGGTGGGATTTCCAACATGCCCTCGATGAGTTCGTAGTCAGCCACGAACCGCTTGAGGGTTGCAATGGCAATGGGCTCGTCCACCTTCCCCCGGTTGCATTCGTCCTCGCAGGGATGGTGGCACACCCGCCCACAGATGGCGGGGAAAGGATTGCGCTGGCGGATGAGGGCCAGGGCCTCCTTGAACTTGCCCTCTCGGACCAAGGCCACGTATCCATGGGCATTAGTCTGGGCCGGGCAGGTCGCTTTGCAGGGGGAGAGCGCGTCCTCCTTGTCAATGGTAAAAGCGCTGGGCACGGCTTGGGGGAAAGGACGATGGATGGCCTTGCGCGGGGTGAGGCCCTCATCGAACTCGCTCTCAACCTCTACTGGGCAGACCTTTTCACATTCCGCGCAGCCAGTGCATTTGTCCACCTCGATGTAGCGGGGTTTCTGGCGGATGGTGACCTTGAAGTTACCCACATACCCGGAGACGTCCGTGACCTCGGCATAGGTCAACAGTTCGATGTTGGGATGCTGGCCCACGGCGACCATTTTGGGGGTGAGGATGCAAGCGGCACAGTCCAAGGTAGGGAAGGTCTTGTCAAACTTAGCC
>DTZQ01000186.1 GCA_012961305.1 Armatimonadota bacterium
ATTCGTTGGGACAGAAATCGCCAACCCGGGCAAATCGCATCATCATCCCTCCTGAGATTTACTGGTGATATAGGATACCCTATTCTCCAGCAACACTCAAGAGGGAGACTACCACACATGGGAGCCAAGGGTTTTGACGGGGTCCAAAACGGGAAATTTTAGCCCGCCCGAACAGGAATTTCCTCGCCAGGGGCGAACCATCTTCTGGTCTAATCTGAATGACAAGTGGTTTCTCTGCTGAAGAATGTAGGGAAAACAGTCTCCTGAAAGGAGCCCAAACGACGATAGGGAACCTACTTCTTCTCGGTCTGGGTTGTTTGTGCCTGCTGCTGAGCCTGGAGGCTTGGTCGGATTCAGCGAGGGCGGCAGAATCCGTGCCCCGGCCCGAGCATCCCCGACCGGATTTCCGCCGCGAGGCCTGGGTGAACCTAAACGGTAGGTGGGCTTTCGACTTTGACCCCAAGGACGTGGGGGAGAAGGAGGAATGGTTCCGCGCTCACGCTTTCACCCGTACCATCGTCGTACCTTATCCCTGGGAGGCTCCGTTGTCGGGCATCGCCGACGCAGAATATCAGGGGGCCGCGTGGTACCAGCGAGAGTTCACCGTGCCGGCCGAGTGGGCCCGACAGCGCGTGGTGCTCAAATTCGGCGCCGTGGACTGGGAAGCCAAAGTTTGGGTCAACGGGGAGTTCGTCGGCGAACACGTGGGCGGCTATTCCCCCTTCGAGTTCGACCTCCCGGACCGGGTGACCCCGGGGCAGACGGCCATCCTCACCGTCCGCGCTTTCGACCGAACCTCGCCGGAGCAGCCAAACGGCAAACAAACCGGCTGGTACACCCGCACCAGTGGCATCTGGCAGACGGTTTGGCTGGAGGCCCGGCCCGCAACTTATTTGAGGCAAGTGCACATCGTGCCCCGTTTCGCCCGCTCTCAGGTCCAGTTCCGTTTGACCATAGAGTCGGCGGCCGCCGGCGAAGCAAGTTTGCTCTTGGAAACCGACCCAGAGGAACCAACCTCGGCTCCCCTGCCGCGCACCGAGCGACTGCTGCGCTTGCCCGCCGGTCGGTCTGAACACGCTTTCGTGGTGGACCTACCCACCCCCCGCCCCTGGTCGCCGGACACGCCTGACCTCTATTTTGTGCGGCTGACCCTGACTCCCCAACAGCCCGGTGGAGCGGGCCCGCCGGACGTGGTGCACACCTATTTTGGCCTGCGGGACATTGGCGTGGGACGGTTCGCCGGGCAGCCCTTTTCGTACCTCACCCTCAACGGGAAGCCCATTTACCTGCGCGGGGCTCTCAATCAGGCCTTTCACCCTGAGGGGATTTACACCTATCCCTCCGACGAGGTTGCCCGCCAGGACCTCGAGCGGGCTAAAGAGTTCGGCCTCAATTTCCTGCGGCTACACATCAAAGTTGACGACCCGCGCTTCCTCTATTGGGCCGACCGGCTGGGAGTGCTGCTGATGTGTGATATGCCCAACTTTCAGCACTACACCCCGACCGCCCGAGCCAACTGGGAGCAAACTCTGCGGGATGCCATTGCCCGCGACTTCAACCATCCCTCTATCTTTGCCTGGTGCCTGTTCAACGAAACTTGGGGGCTGGGCGGACGGGAATACCGAGGTCGGCCCGACCGCCACGCCTGGGTACGGGAAATGTATGCCCTGGCGAAGAAACTCGACCCCACTCGGCTGGTGGAGGACAACTCCGCCTGTCTGTACGACCACGTGGTCACGGACATCAACTCCTGGCACTTCTACATCAACGACTACGACGCGGCCCGGCGGCACATTGCCGAAGTCGTGGCGCGGACTTACCCCGGTTCGACCTTCAACTTTGCCGCTGGCTGGCAGCAGGGGGAACAGCCGCTTTTGAACAGCGAATATGGCGGCATCAGCGCTGGCGCAGGCGACCAGGACATTTCTTGGTGCTTCAAATACCTCACCAACGAACTGCGCAAGCACGCCAAAATTTGCGGCTACGTGTACACCGAACTCATGGACATTGAGTGGGAACATAACGGTTTCATGAACTACGACCGCACGGTTAAAGAGTTCGGCTATGAGGAGGTATCTGCCGGTTTCAGCCTGCGCGATTTGAACAGCCCCGACTTTCTGGTGATTGATTCCCCGCCGTGTCCGACGGTGCGGCCGGGCAGCGAGTTCACAGTGGGCCTGATGATGAGCCACTTTTCCGGCCGGGAAGTGCAGCGGCCCCTGCTGCGATGGCGGTTGGACGGGTTAGATGCCTGGGGACGCTGGCGGGAGGGACTGCGTGCAGGCGAGCGGGAAGTCTCCTTTGCCCCCTGGACGGTGACGCCCCTGCCGCGCATTACTTTCTCCCTGCCCCCTGAGCGTCTGGTGGCCACGCTCACCTGTTGGGTTGAGGACCGGGGTGAAATCCTGGCCCGCAATTACCTCAACCTCAATATAACGGAAGGGCCTTTGTCGCGTCGCGAGTGTCCCGACTCTCAAACCTGTGTGCTGCGCTGGCAGCCGGGCGAAATTGCCGCTACTTCCTGGATTCGCCTTTCCCTAAATGCCCCCCGACGGCCGGAGAAAGTATGGGGACTGGGGAGCGGGTACGTAGAGTACCGCTTGCACTTGCCGGAAGGCTTGCCCTTAACGGAACTGACGGGTGCGGAACTGCTCTTCGAAGCAGCGGCCAAAGCCGCCTCCGAGAAAGTCGAGTGGAACCGTTACAAAGAGGTGGACTACCCCCAGACCGACCGGACCAAGTGGCCCACTACCGTGCGAGTGTCGCTGAACGGGCACGAGGTGCAAACCCTGACCCTGCCCGACGACCCGGCTGATGCGCGGGGCGTGCTGTCCCACGCGGCTAAGTTCCATCCCGGCTCCTACGGCTATTGGCAGCGGATACAGGTGCCGAAAGAGGTGCTGAGGGTGCTGCGGTCAGAACTGGGGCGAGAGCCGGTCTTGACCCTTCGCTTCGAGGTTCCAGAGGACGCGGTGCACGTGGGTGGATTTGCCCTGTTTGGAGATGGGTTGGGACGGTATCCGGCTGACCCGACGCTAATTCTGCGGTTTGGGGTGCCCTTTGACCCGGCCCAGGTGCGGGGAGATGGCTCCTCGGTGGCTGAGCGGGGAGGCGGAGCCCACATTATCTTGCCCACGGGCGAAGACGAAGGGCAGACCTGGCGTTACACTACCACCCCACCCCCGGAGGACTGGACCGCGGTGGACTTTGACGACGCCGGCTGGGCGGAGGGCCTGAGCGGGTTCGGCCGCGAGGGCACGCCCAACACTTTCGTACGTACCCCGTGGCACACGGCAGACATCTGGCTACGACGGACGTTTACCCTGCCCGCCCCGATAGTGGCCGCTGTACTGCGGTACTACCACGACGAGGATATGGAGGTGTACTTGAACGGGCACCTCATTTTACAACGTACCGGGTACATTACCAATTACCGGGAGGCTGACCTGATGCCGGAAACATTGGCACACTTTCGGGTGGGAGAGAACGTGTTGGCGGTGCACTGCCATCAGACCGTAGGGGGCCAGTACGCGGATGTAGGGTTAAGGGTGCTGTTGCCATCGGTCCCCTGAGGCGTTGGGGTCTGTGGGAGGAAAGGTCAAGGCGAGAGCATTGATTCATTTCTCGTTCTGTGGTATAATGAAGACTAAAGGGAAGCAGGGCGTCTATTCCCGATAAAGTCTAACCGAGGGCGGTTATAGAGAAGGAGGAAATGGGCGTGACCCAGTTGAGACTTTTCAACCCTCACGACCTTGGCACGAACGTGCTTACCGAGGTGTCCCTTACTTCGGAACGCCAGCGCCTTGAGGAAAAGTTTGCTCCCCTGCTGCGGGAAGAATTCCATCTGGCACGTTTGGTCTCCTATGGGGGAAATAAAGAAGTACCCATCTTGCGGCTTTATCGCTACAAGGAAGCCTTTGCCTTTCACTTCGTAGAGGAATTCATCCAGCGCTTTGGTTTGACCGGGAGGGATTGTCTTTTTGACCCCTTCTGTGGTATGGGAACCACTCTCTTTGCCGGAATGCAAAAGGGCATACCGACCGTCGGTATAGACAAACTTCCCATTGCTGTATTCGTCGCCCAAACCTTTTTGCTTTTTTTCTCCTTGAAAGAAGGGGAACTTCGGTCCACTTTCGCGGAACTGAAAAACCGGGTACGGCACGCTGACTTGGCTCCTATTGCTTCAGATGTGGCCATCATGAAAGTAGCCTTTCCTCCCGAGAACCTAATTGCCCTGCGCCAATGGAAAAAGGTGATAGATGCTTTAGAACCGCCCCTCCGAGACGTTTTCCTCCTGCTTTTTTTCTCCATTTTGGAACCATGTAGTTACACTTCCAAAGATGGTCAGTTTCTACGCTTGAACCGTAAAAAGAGGGTAGGCGAGCCTGAGGAACTATTGGAACGAAAAGTTTCCGAGGCCGAAAGGGACCTCCAGTTGCTTAAGCAACTCTGGCCCCATGAAAAGGCTGTCGCTCCCAAGGTTTGTTTGGGGGATGCTCGCGACCTGGGCGACATTTCCTTTCCCCAGCGACCTACAGCGATTATAACCTCTCCTCCCTACGCCAACCGTTATGATTACACTCGTACTTACTCGCTGGAACTCTGCTTTCATTTTGTCAGTAACTTTGAGGAACTGAAGTCTCTGCGGTTTAACATCCTTCGCTCCCATATCGAATCGAAGGTGGACAACTCTGAGGAACCCCCACATCCAGCAGTAAAAGAGGTAGTGGACATCCTTAGGAGTCAGCGCAAAGAGTTAAACAACCCTCGTATTCCCGATATGCTCACGGGTTATTTCGTAGATATGTGGCGGGTCGTTCAAGAGTGGGCAAGGATTCTGGCCCCAGGTGCTCGGGTAGCGATGGTGGTAGATAATGTGCGGTTTGCCGGGGAACTGCTGCCGGTGGATTTGGTGCTCTCTGAGATGGCGGAGAAAACCGGCTTTCACGTTTGGGAGATTCTCGTGGCTCGTTACAAGGGCAACAGTTCCCAACAAATGAGAAAATACGGGCGCGTGCCGGTGCGCGAAAGCGTCGTAGTATGGCAAAAGGAGCAGTAAGCGATGATTACCTCCAAGGAGCGGGAGACCTGGACGGCTGATCAACTGACTAAGGGTGAATTTTTTCATCAGAAACTTCATGAGTGGGGAGTATTGGAAGTCGCTCGCCAAATTGAGAGCGTAAAAGGAGAAAACTTGAACTGGAGTCCGTTAGATGACTTGAGAATCTCCCAGCGCGCGTGGGACAAGGTTATCCATCGGGGTATCAAGCCCGTCGTTGTTTTCGCCCACCCGGAGGTTCTCAGGAGCATAAGTCGTTCCGTCAGTTATTATCGAATGTTGGCTCTGGTCTCTCAGAAATCTATGAATCGAGTGGGACTTCCTGTTGCTCGCTATGAGAAAGGTGACCAAATACCAGATGAGGAAAGGGCTTTAAGTATTGCCCAGCACCTTAATCGTTTCATTAGCCGTCTGATTGAAGCGGATGAAGAGATTGACCCTGAGGAGTTTGACCTATGGAGGGGGATGGCAGCGGGTTCACAGGCGCAGGGGTCCTGGCAGAATACTAAGGGGGATAGAGTTGAAATTATCATCAAGGGCGTCCTCCAGCGAAGACTTCGGGAAAAGGGGCTTGTTGCTGAGGAGACTGGAGATGGTGGGCTGAGGATGCAACTCAAAGACGGGAGGAGTTTTGTTTTCGCTGACGAACCCGATGTAGGGATTTACAAAGCCGCTAAAGTGCAAGCAGCCCTGGAAATTAAAGGAGGAATAGACCCAGCAGGGGTATTAGAGCGCATTGGGGCCGCTGTGAAGAGCCTCCGAAGGGCCAAGGAAGAGAACCCTGAATCAGTCACTATCCTCGTCCTCCAGGGAGTCTCCATTACCCCTCGAGCGAGACGGGATCTTGCTACTAATCAAGATGCTGTTAACTACTGGTTCACCGTAGAGGAAGTCTTGGAAAACGAAGTAAAACGAAATGAGTTCTTTGGCCTTCTTGGATTATGAGACCCCCAATGGTAGAGTAACACTATTTCGTCAAATGCGGCGCAATTTGCCAAATTGCGCCGCATTTTGCTCCTGCGTAGGAACACTTTCCGGATGCAATAAAGGGCCTACGGACTGCGCCGCATGAGGTTGAGAGTCTGACCGGTCATTCCCGTCGGCGGTTGGGTGGCCAGGAAAATGGCGGCGGGAACTACCTCCTCCGGCTCCTTCCAGCGTTCGCTGGGGAAGCGAGCGTCTTGGCCCCCGCCACTCGGTTCCCAAACCGGCCGGGAGAGTTCCGTTTTCACCGGGCCGGGAATGAGTACATTGACCAGGATGTTGTAGGGCCACATTTCCTCCGCCAGGGCTTGGGTGAGGGCTTGCACCGCTGCTTTGGAGGCACAGTAGGCACTCTGGTTGGCATGACCTACCAGGCCCATGCCCGAACCGATGTTGATAATGTGCCCGCCGCCGTTTTCCATCATGAGGGGCAGCACTGCCCGACAACACAGGACTATGCCCATTACGTTGACCTCGAAGGCTTGCCGCCACTCTTCCGGCGCGGTCTCCAAAAATGGCCCCCGCGGATTGACGCCAGCGTCGTTGACCAAAATGTTCACCGGCCCCCAAGTTTCCACCGTCCGTTGCACGAGGGCCTCAACTTGTTCCTCTTGGGTCACATCCGTAGGCACGGCTATGGCCTCCCCTCCCCGCCGACGGATTTCCTCGGCCACGGCCTCTACTTGCTCTTGGGTGCGGGCGGCCACGGCTACTTTCGCCCCTTCCGCCGCATAGCCCCGGGCAATGGCGCGGCCAATCCCTCTTCCTCCGCCAGTCACAATGGCTACTTTACCAGTGAGTTGCATCTGTTTTTTCCTCCCGTTTGCGAAACTCCAGCGCAAATACCGGTCGGCCTGCCTCTCGGGCCTTGCGCTGGTAATTGGTCTCGAAATCCTCGCCCCAGGGCACGCCCCAGTTCTCCACATCTGCACTGTAGCCGGTTTCCACGAATGGGCCTACCTGGAACAGACCCCGGGCCAAATCCACATAGGAGAAGAAGTCCGACTTCAGCCGCAGGAACCCTCCCTCCATCAGCAGCCGGGCCATCTGTTCTACCAGGGCCGGTCGCAGGAGCCGGTGTTTTTCCTGTTTCTCCTTCGGCCAGGGGTCTGGGAAGTTGATGTGCACACCAGCCAAGGAGGCAGGGGTGAACAGGTCGTCCAAAAACCAAGCATCGTAGCGTACCACTTTGGCGTTAGTCAGCCCAGCGCGTTGGATTTTGCGGGCGGCTAAGACCACCCGTTTGAAGGCGATTTCCAGGCCAATGAGGTTCACCTCTGGATGTGCTTGGGCAAAGGCAGCCAAGTAAAACCCGTTACCGCTGCCGATTTCCAGGTGCAGGGGTGCTTCCCGTCCGAAAAGTTCGGCCCATCGCCCACGCCAGGCAGGGGCTTGGTCGGCGGGAATTACTACCTCAGGCATTTGACGGTGCAGGGCAATATAAGGGTTGAGCGGCGTGGGCTCCAGGCCCACCCGAACGAAAGCGCGTACCCTGGGTAGAACAGCCTGCGAGCGACACATGGCGATAAAGCCATTATACAACGGAAAGAGGCTCAAAGTCAAGGACAAATTGCTCATTGACAGCGAGGGGGAAATGTGGTATCCTACGAACGGGGAATCAATTACCGGCAATTGGGGCCGCTTTAGCATGACCAGCCTATTGCTAATCCGACACGGCCAGACGGCCTGGAACCGGGAGGAAATATTTCGGGGGCGCATAGATGTGCCTCTGGACGAGACCGGGTGGAAGCAGGCTCAACTGCTGGGCGAACGGCTGCGGGAATGGCCGCTGAGGGCGGTTTACTCCTCTCCCCTGTCGCGGGCGCGGGAAACAGCGGAGGCAGTGGCCGCTCCCCACGGGCTGCCGGTGCAAATTGCTGCCGAACTGACTGACTTGGACTTTGGGGAGTGGCAGGGCAAACCCCACGAGCAAGTACAGCGCGAATACCCGGACCTGTACCTCCAATGGCAGCAGGCTCCGCACAGGGTAAAAATGCCCGGCGGGGAAAGCCTGGCTCAGGTCCGGGCGCGGGCCCTCTCAGCGGTAGAACGCTTGGCGGCCCAGGGGGACGGCTTGCTGGCGGTGGTCTCCCATCGGGTCGTACTCAAGGTCCTGTTTTGTGCTCTCCTGGGACTGGACAACGCCCATTTCTGGCGGGTGCGGCTGGATACCGGCGGGATGAGCATGTTTTCCCTCGCGGAACCCGGATGGGTGCTGGATTTCGCCAACGACCTGGCCCATCTTCAACCGCTGGGCGTTCCCCAGAAAAAGGTTGATTTCTGAGATTAGACGATGAAACTTGGTTTGATGAGCAATGTCTTCCGGGCGTATTCGCCGGAGGAGGCAGCGCAGAAAATTCAGGAGGCGGGGTTCACCGCCGTCCAACTGAGTTTGTGGTTCAAAGACGTGCAGTTCTACCGATACGGTTCCCACGTGGACCTTTCGGGACTGACGTCCGATTTGTGCCGGCGGGTGCGGGAGGCTTTTACCCGCCGGGGCTTGGAATTAGTTGCCTTAGGGGGATACACGGATTTGGTCAGCGCGGACGAGGAACAGCGGCGGGCCAATGTGCACTATCTGCAGGAACTCATGCGGCGCATGCCGGAACTGGGTGTGCGGGTGTTGGTCACCGAATCAGGCCGCAGCCTCGACCCAGGGGCCGGGGAACGCTTGCATGAGAGTTTCTTGGCCTTGTTGCCGGTGGCGGAAGAAGTGGGGGTAATTATTGGCCTCGAACCCAGTCGGACCCAGGTAATCAAGGACAGCATAACTGCGCGGCGGCTGTTAGACGAACTGGGTTCCGAACGGGTGAAAGTAATGCTCGACCCGGCCAATATCCTCGTCCCGGACACGTTGGAAACCATGTTTAACCTCCTTGGTTCAGACACCATTCAGGGCCACGCCAAGGACGTACTCTTCGGGCCGGAAGGTAAACCCTCTTACCCTCCCGCCGGGCAAGGACAATTAGACTACCCTCGCTACCTGCGCCTGCTGCGGGAGTATGGGGTGGAAACCTTGGTCATTGAATATGTCAACGAAACCAATTATTTACAAGTGCGCGACTTCCTGCGGGGGGTTTTACGGGAGGTGGAAAAATGAGTGGTTCCCGAAAGGGCTCGCTTTTAGGGGCCCTGTTTTGGATGATTCTGTTGTCAGTGCTGTTGAGTTGGTGGCTGCCGGTGCTGGGGCCGTTCATCGCTGGCTACGTAGGAGGAAAAAAGGCGGGCAGCGTGGGTCGGGCATTGCTCGTCTGTCTCCTGCCGGCCCTCATCGTCGGCGGGGCGGCGTTCCTGCTGGTCACGGTAACTACGGCCTACCCTGGCATTGGAGCAGTGATAGGGGCGGTGGTCGCGGGCACGGTCGGCCTGGCCATCGTCACTGGCGAGTTCAGCCTCATCTGTGGGGCCATCGTCGGCGGGGCTTTGGCTTAGTGGTAGAATTTAGGCGTGACGTAGAATGGAGTGATGAGCAAGGCGAACCTGATTGACGAAGGTTACATCCAGGTAGTCAACCTGAGGGCGGTTCGTCCTGCACATTGGCTATCTATGGGCATTGACGCAGGCGAAGGCGAGGCTATTGACCTTGCTCTACCGGAAGGTGCGGATTGGCTCTTAGTAGATAATGAACATGCCCGGCGTGCTGCTCGGAAGGAAGGTGTGCCAATCAAGAGTACCATTGACATCCTGCTGGGAAAAAGGGTTCTTGAGGTTAGGGGAATTGGAACCTTCTGCTGGTGGAAACTAAAACCAGACCTGACTTTTGGATTGATACTTGCCTGTGCGACCAGGCCCTTGCTGAGGCTCGGAAATTAGGGGGATAATGGCCATGGATTCCCCGTTGAGGTGTGGGGTTTATGCCCCAGGTAAAGTAGGCGCGTTGATAGCGGTATGGCTGGGTGCTACCCTAAGTGCAGCCCTGGCGGCTCAGGTGGACGCTCCCCAGGTGTTGGAGGACTTTGCGGGAGGGGTTGAGGGGGAACCCCCACCGGGGTGGGAGATAGTGCCTCTGTCTGGGGGGGAAGCCAGGTGGCGTACCGTGGTGGCCGAAGGGCGGCCCTGGGCCCAATTGACCTATGAGTTCGCGCCTGAGACCAAGGAGGGAGCGGTGTATCTGGCCCGGCGGGCCCGATTGCGCGGTCAGCCGCAGGGAATTTCGCTGCGCCTCTGGAACGACGGCGCGGGGCACCGCTTGGCAATACAGTTGCGCGATGCCTCCGGGGAGTTGTTCGAGTTCTGCTCCCAGCCCCTCAGGGAACGGGGCTGGCAGACGGTCGTCGTTGCTACCGGGGAACCAGTTGCTCTGGCCCACCGCGCGGACGGAAAACTCACTCCGCCGGTGGAACTGGAGGCCCTCGTCCTGCGCCAGGTTCCGACCGGCCGGCGGCGGGGCCTGCTGCGGTTTGCCAACTTGGTGGCCATTGTCCGCGTGCCTGATGGAAACACCGTTTCCGTGGAAGTGGTGCGACCGGGGTTCTGCCCCCTGGCCGTCGGGGATGGTCCAGTGCCGTTGCGGGCCATCGTCAACAACCTCACGGCCCGAAGCAACCTGCGGGTAACCTATCGCCTTACGGATGCAGCCGGGCGCGAGTGTGGGCAGGGGGAAGAGGCCCTAACCCTCCGCCGCGGACGGCACGTGAGCCTACCGTTGACCTTTCGCCCCCGCCAGCGGTTCGGCCGGTTTGCCCTCCACGTCTCCGTGCAAGGCCCCGATGGAGCGCGGGATGAGGTCACCCGTCCTCTGGCCGTAGTACCTGCCCGTCCTCCGGTGGCCAATCCCGATGCCTCCCTTTTCGGCTGCAACCTGTTGCCATCCCTGGAACCCATAGAGCGGTGGCACCTGGATTTGGATGCCCGATTGTTGCGGCGAGCGGGAGTGGTCTGGACGCGGCTGGAACTTCCCTGGGAGGAAATCGAACCGCAGCCGAAAGAGTATGCCTGGGCCTGGTTCGATTACCTGGTGCAGCGATGGCAGGGGGCAGGTTTGCGCTTGGCTGGGGCCATAGGAGGGACGCCCCGTTGGGCCTCTTCCGCGCCGGAAGAGGAGACGCAGTTCTACCTTTATCCCCCGGCCCGCCCGGTCGACTTTGAATCCTTCGTCCGCACCGCCGTAAAACACTTCACCCCGACCATTCGTCACTGGGAACTTTGGCCCCGTCCCAATGTTGACTGGCTGCTGCGCCCGGACCCTGGACGCTACGGGGAACTGTTGCGCCTGGCCTATTCGGCGGTACGCTACACCGCGCCAGACAGCGAGGTGCTCACTGGCGGTTTCGTAGGGGCAGATGTGGCCTACTGGGACGAACTGATACGAGGCCGCGAACGCACACCCCTGTTCGACCGCCTGGCCCTCGAATGTTTCCCCCGGGGAGAGGCTTTATGGCGAACCGTGGGGGCTGACCTGTGGGATGCGATTGCTTGGCTTCGGCGCAAAGGCCGTTACAACCCGCCGTGGGTGGTACGCACTGGGATGGCGACCGACGGAACCGCAGCCTCGGAGAGGGAGCAAGCCGTGGAACTGGTCAAAACCTACACTCAGGCCCTCGTCTACGGCAGTCGCCTGTTCTGGCAGGCCCTCCGCGACTGGGGAGAGGAGCGGTGGGGACTGCTGACCTCTGACTTCGTGCCCAAGCCAAGTTACTTAGCCCTGTGGACGTTCACCACGCTGATGGAGGGGAGCACTTTTGTAGCGGAACTCGACTTCGGGGAGGAGGTGTTTGCCTACCTTTTTGCGGTGGAGGACGAGCGGCGGGTGATACTCTGGCGGGAGGATGGCCCTCATAGGTTGCGGCTGCCCTGGGGAGGGGTGCGGATACTTGACCTGTGGGGCAACGAAACTGCCGCCCCCAAGGAGGCGGGATACTCTTTGGCCCTGACGTCGGAGCCGCAGTACATCCTCGGTGACCGGCGTTTGACAGCCCTTGGGCTCACATCGGACAAAGTTCCACCTGGCTGAGGACTATTCCTGGATGCCGGTTGGGGGAGAAAATCCCCACCTGGGAAGAAGTGGTGAAGGCCGTTGGGAATGAACCTTCACCTCATTAGCCCGGAGGGATGTACCGGACGTAAACGAAATAGGCACCGCGGGAACGGCCGGTCTGCTCATTGAGAAGCCAAGTCTGCAGCCGCGTGGAACCTGCCTTTAATTCCACCTCGAAGGTCACTCCCGTTGCCCCCTCCGGGATGGGTTTGGTCACCTCCACCTCGCCAATCTTCAGCCGAGCCTTTGTCGCATCTATGGGCCGGTTGGCTTCCTTCGGCCAGCGACACAGGGTAAACTCGTAGTGCCCAGCCTGGGCAACCTCAATGGCCCAAAAACCGTTGGGATACAGGCGGTCATCGTTGATATGTCTCTGATTCCAGGGCACGGTCTCCCCGTGCCAATCATGAGCGGTCAGCCGCAGGGGGTTCTCCTTTTCGGAGCCGATGACGATGGGGCAGTACTCATCGAAACGCGGTGAAACATCGGCCCACCAATCCTCGTATGCCTGACGGAGCCTCCAGACCTCCTCTGGGTATTGTTCTGCCACGTTACTTCTCTGTCCAGGGTCTGCGGTCAGGTCGTAGAGTTCCTTTCCCTTGACCAGACGCCATCGTTCCGTCATTACGGCACATTCGCGCCACTTCTGCGGGTATTCAATTTGCTGGGTATGCACGAACAGGGTGCGGTCGGGCCAGTTCGCGGGGTTTCCAGTCAGCAGAGGCACGAGGCTGAGGCCGTCGAACTGCACACTTTCGGGTTTCCTTAAACCGCAGCACTCTATTAGCGTCGGCAGCAGGTCGAAATGGGCGGTAAGTCGAGTGATGTCCCGTCCCTGCGGCAACCGGCCCGGCCAGCGGATGAAACACGGCACTCGATGCCCGCCCTCATAGGCCGAGCCTTTCTTGCCGCGCATCCCTGCATTGTAGCCCTCGCCGGTGCGGGGATTGTACCCGCCCGAGGTGCCGTTGTCGGTCAGGAAAATCAGGATGGTGCTCTCTTCCAGGTTCCACTCCTCCAGCCGGGCCAGCAGTCGGCCTACGTTCTCATCAATGTTGGTAATCATGCCGTAGAACCGAGCCCGCTGTTCTGGCACGCCTTGCTGGCGGTAAGGTTCCGCATACTCATCCGGTACGTTGTACGGGGAGTGCGGTGCGTTGGTGGGAAGGTAAACGAAGAAGGGCCGGTCTCTGTTGGCTTCCATGAACTTCAGGGCAGCGTCAAAGAACACGTCGGTGCAGTAGCCCTCGAACTTCTGAGGCTGGCCATTGTGCCAATAGGTGTCGTCGAAGTAGTCGTTGCCCCAGAAGTCAGGGGTCTGACCCACACCGCCACCACCGTGCACCAGCACTTCCTGGAAGCCGCGGTCCTGCGGGCGGTAGGGATAGTTGTCGCCCAGGTGCCACTTGCCAAAGATGCCGGTGCGATAGCCGCTGGCGGCGAACACATCCGCCATCGTAATTTCGTCCCGGCGCAGCAGGGACCGGCCCCGAATAGTAGCCCACACCCCAGCGCGACAGGAATAACGGCCGGTCATCAAAGCCGCCCGGGTCGGGGAGCAGAGGGGGTCTACGTGAAAGTTGGTCAGACGGGTGCTCTGGGCGTGGAGCCGGTCCAGGTGGGGTGTGCGGATGAGGGGGTTGCCGTGGCAACCCAAGTCACCATAACCCTGGTCGTCCGTTATAATCAGGATGACGTTCGGATGTTCCTGCGAGGCACGTGGATTAACCTCCAGGGCCTCGAGGGCGTTGCTCCTAAGCAAACCCACTGCCGTTCCCCCAGCCATGAGGCTCAAGAAATCACGCCGTGTAACCATCTTTTTACCTCCTCCGGTGACAGGTATTATGGTAGTTTCCCCTAAACCTCCAGAGTTGAAACTCTGGGCTACTTTTACCAAGTCCCCCTGGGGCTCTCAGTCGGTTTGCAACCGACTTGGTAGCCATTCTGGGTGTCATGCTTTCGCGCCGAAGCGGAGTTTCGGCACTCCAAATCGAGCCCGTAACTCAGCACAGGGAGTAACGGAGTTACCCAGTTGACGGTTTACTCATTTACAGTTATAATTCCAAACGGAAAAAAGGTCAAATGTGTCTTTGTGGCGAGGAGTTACTAAGGAGGAAAGGTCTCATGGGTAACGTTTTGACGCGGCGTGAATTTTTGAAGGTAGGCTCGGCAGGTCTGGGGTTCGGGTTTACGGCTTCAGCCCTGCGAGCCCAGGAGTCGAAGGAAACTGTGAAACCGTTGCGCTGTGGTTTCATTGGCGTTGGGGGGCGCGGCACGGCGTTGCTGCGCAATGTTCTCCAATTTCAGGATGTGGAGATTGTAGCCATCTGCGACATCACGCCTCCAAACCTCCAGCGAGCGCTTGACTTGGTGGAGAAGGCACGCGGCAAGCGGCCTGATGCTTGGGGCGATGGGCCCTATGACTATCGCAACTTATTACGGCGGGACTACTTGGACTGTCTGGTCATCGCTACTCCGTGCAACTGGCACTCAATTATGTATGTAGAGGCCCTTAATGCCGACATGCACTTCTATGGCGAAAAGCCCCTGGCGATTACTGCAAGGGGGGTGAAATGGATTCAGACCACCCGCGAGCAGCACCCGGAGGTGGTCGTTCAGATTGGCTTCCAGTGGGGCGCGAATCGAGCCCGGGCCCATGTAATTCGCCGGGTGCAGGAGGGGGCCATCGGTGAACTCATTGAGGGCCGTTTTCATCGCTACAACCGCTGGGGGAGCCTGGGACGATGGCTCGACGACCGCCGGCTCTCAGGCGACTGGATGCTGGAACAGGCCGTGCACGAGTTCAACCTAATGTGGTGGGTGACCCAGACCCATCCCCTCGCTGCCTACACGGTTGGCCGGGCCCACGTCGTTGCACCCGACAACCCCAAGCGTGACGTAACCGACTTCTACACCACCATTCTGGAATACCCCGCCGGTCTAATTGTCCACTACGCCCACGGCTGGATTAATCCGCCCGGCTTTACCGGGATGAGCACCCGGTTCATCGGAACCAAGGGCGCCCTGGATGTGCTGGGGAATTACCTGCAACTGCGCGGCCAAAAGGAACCCCTCAAAGGTGAAGGGCCAGGCGGCGACACCCGGGAACACCTGCGTAACTTCTTCGACGCTGTCCGGGCGGGCGAGCCCAAGATGGTCTACTGTGGCATTGAGAACGGCGTCGCAGCCTCCTATGTAGGTCTCCTCATCCGCAAGGCCCTCGACGAAAAGCGCAGAGTTACCTTCGAAGAGATGCTCAATGACCCCCAGGACCTGCCCCCGCTGCCTGCGGCCTAATCTCTGCTGGGGAAGTGGCTATGCACTTACATAACCCGAAGGCTGAGATTTTCGTACCTGATGGGCAACCGGTGGAGCACGCTCTTGCCCGCACGACCCACCTGGCGGTGGTAGCCCATCCCGACGACACCGAACTCCTGGCGTACGAGGGCATTCTAAAATGCTTTGGGAAGGATGACCTATGCTTCACCTCCGTGGTGGTGACCGACGGTGCCGGCAGTCCCCGCACCGGCCGGTACGAAAATTACACCGATGAGCAAATGGTGGAGGTGCGCCGGAGCGAGGCCCGAAAGGCGGCGATGGTGGGGGAATATTCAGCCCTTGTACTGCTGCAGTACACGAGTGCGCAGACAAAGGACCCCAGCCGGCGCGAGATTATCGAGGACCTTAAGGAGGTCATTGCAACCGCCCAGCCCGAGGTCATCTACGGTCACAATTTGGCCGACAAACACGATACCCATGTAGCCTCAGCGCTGCGCTTAATCACTGCTCTACGTGAGTTACCGGAACATATCAGGCCGCGAGCCCTATACGGATGTGAGGGATGGCGCGACTTGGACTGGATGGTGGATGAGGACAAGGTGCTCCTGGAGGTCAGCGGTCACGAAAATCTGGCTATGTCGCTGCTGGGAGTTTTCGATTCCCAGATTAGTGGCGGTAAACGCTATGACTTGGCCACCCTGGGCCGCCGGCGCGCCCATGCTACCTACTGGGAAAGCCACGGCGCCGACGTTGCCGAGTACTTGATTTTCGCTATGGACCTGACGCCGCTTATCAAGGACCCGCGCCTGGACCCCAACGCCTACGTGCAGGAGCACATCAAGCACTTTGCTGACGACGTGGCGGCTCGCTTAAGCAAACTGGGCGGGTAGTTCCCCTATCTCTGACAGCGGAATTTCTACCGGCTTCACTCCAGCCCTTCTACGCTGAAATCGTCGAAGGCCACAAGGGTGTGTCCCTGGGAACGGCTCCAGCGACGAGCGGAGAGGATAACGTATCCGGAGGGCACCGGCGGGACTCCCAGGAAATCATCGTCCGTCGCCTGCAGCAGGAGTTGTCCGTCCAATTCCGCCCGCAATTCGTTCTGGCGCACCATCAGGGCGAGCGTATGCCATTCGCGGTCCGGCGTCCATTCCGCCCTCGCCAACATCAGGTCGTCGTTGGTGCCTCGTCCCTGGTGGAACTTGTGCAGCCGAGCTCCAGAAGCGTGCAGGTTCAGGGAGTAACCGCTGCCGTCGGGCCGCTGCCGCACGCCTATCCAGACCCCGTCCCGGTGGTCGCTCCCGCGCTGTCGAATCTGGAAACGCAACCGTACCCGGTAGTCCCGCCAGGATTCCTCTCCTACCCGCACCCCCCGCGGGTTCCAGGCGTCCGTGCCGCTGTCCTGTCCCAGAAAGACGCCCTCCTCCGTTCGCCAGGTGCCGGCCTGTACCCGCCAGGTGGGCCAGCCCGAGGAGCCGTCGGGATAGAGGGAAAAATCATCGCGGTAGGGGTTGGCTCCAAAGATTAGCCGTCCGAAGCGGCGGGGATTGTGGAAGGCGTCCGTAGCCGACCAACTGCTGAACTCCGGCTTGCCCTCGCGCGGGCGTTCGATGCGGTAGAACTGTACTCGCCAGACTTCGCCCAGGCGCGGCAGGGCCGGAGGAGCGGGGCGGAAGAGGTCAGCGAAGGGTAGGGCCATCTCCACCGTCCACCGGGCGTCCCTATCCTCACGCTGGTCCACGCTGCCCTCCACGCGCACCGCTGTGCGCCAGCCGGGGGCGTTCCAGCGGCGGTTTTCATCCACGTCCCCGATGTCCGGCCCCTGAGGGATGTTCAGGTCAACTACCACGTTGCGCGGACTGACCTCGAACTCTTTGTAGTTCCGACCGTCGCCGTCGGGGTCTAAATAGACCTCCACTACCTCCGCCTCCCACAGGTTAGCGTCCCGGTGGGTGAACTCCGACCAGATGTCGGGGTCCTCCGCCACGAAGGCCAGGTAGAGGTTCTCCGCGTCCCAGGCGCAGCGAACCTCCGTCGGGTAGGTGGGGGAACCCTGCCGGGTGAGGAGGCAGTAAGTTAGCGGCAAGGGGGGCGTCTGGGCCCATATCGGCTCATCCAACCGCCCGTCCACCTGCACCGGTTCGTCCGTGCGGAGGCAGACGGCCTGGGCCGGCGGGGGAAGGGTATGGGTCAGCAGGTAGCGGAACACGTCGGCGACGAGGTTGGTGCGGTAGTCGGGATGGTGTACCAGCGTGCACCAGAGGTATAGCACCTTTGCGCCCGCGAACTCGCCCTGCCGGAACTCGATTAACGCCCCGCCCTCGCCGTAGTAGCGGCCAGTTTCGTCGTACAGTGAGAGGAGTGGCAAGTAGTGGGCTTCCTCTCCGAACACGTTGGCGATGGGCCGCCAGCGGTCGTCGCCTTTCTCCGGGAAGGGGAACTGCTTCGGCACTGCGGTCAGGAGGTCTTGCTTGCGGCGGGTGAAGGTAAAGGTGTGCCCGGCTGGCGGGTCTTCCCAACCTCGCAGGTCCGCTTCCGCTAAGGCCTCAGGCCGGTCGTGGGCCCCGCTGCCGCAGATGGGCAGGCCGAACTTGGGCGCGCTGACCACGACCCGGCCCTGCTCATTGTAGTAGAAGGGAAACGGCTGGGTAGGCAAGACCAACAGCGTTCCGCCGCCGCGCAGGAAACGAAGGATGGCCTCATCGCCGTCGCCGGAGCGGTTCACAGTTTGGTAGTAATGTTCGCCGCCCAAATAGAGGGCTATCCAGAACCGCTGGGGGCTGAAGAAGTCCTCATCTACCAATTGCTGGGGAGTGAGCAGCACGAAGTGCTCCAGCAGCCCCGCCCGGTGGAGAATGCGCACTAAGGGGTTAGCCTGAGGGTTCCTCTGCCGCGGGTCAGGCAGGATGGCAATGCGCCTGGAGAACTGCTCAAAGAGAGGGGCCAGTTTTCGCAAGCCCTCGCTGGCTCGCCACTCGGCCAGTATTGCCTCTCGCTTTTCACCAAGGGCCTCTAAAGTGGCGGCCAAACGGGCCGGCGGGCCAGTGTAAACGGTCGCTGCGAAGACGCTTACCCCCTGCGCCCGCAGGGAGCGGACACGCTGACCCTTTAACGGCATCTCAACGAGGTCCACGTGCCACTCGAAACAGGGTGGCCAGCCTTTGAGTACCGGCAGCGCCCCGCGCAGGTCGAAGGGGGTTTCCTTCCCCTTCGCCCACACTGCCGTCAGGCGGGCGTTCTCCTCCGCTTCCCCGAAGAGTACGAAGAGGTGTTTGCCCCCGGCATTTACCGGCACTTCCGCGTCCCGCACCGCGATTTTGCCCTCGTTGTACAGCGGCTCCAGGAGGTCGAAGGGCACGCCGTAGAGCAGTTTCCGGCCCGGCTCCCAGCCAGCCCAGGATTTCGGGTCGTCCCAGTTCAGGGGCAGGGTTCGGTTGGCTACCGGGGTCAAATCTACCAAAGTGAAATCCGAGGGCCCCCGAACGTCCGTGGCCCGCGCGGTCTGACGGGGCTTGGCGATGGGACAGGGTAGGGGAGGTTGCGCGGGGTCATAATGCCCGATGGCCAGGGTGTCCCCATACCGTACCCGGGGCAGGTAGAGGGTGTCGGGACGGGTGGGGAAGGTTTGGTAGTCCTCCTCCGGTCGCAGGGCAGTACGCTCCCCCCCGCGCCAGCGAAAGAGCGGCTTCTTCCGCAGGTCAAAGTAGGGGAAAGTGACCACCACCGCAAAGGGTTCCTCCTGTCGGGCCCACTGGGCCGTCGGCCGGAGGCGGAAGGAAAAGTCTCCTCCGCCGTAGTAGCGATAGTCGGCTAAGTTCGTGTGCCGTCCATTTTTGGTGAAGACCAGGGCGGCCTTTTCTCCACACAGGACGCGTACGGTGGCTTCCCTTAGGGGCCAACTGAGCCGCTCGAACAGGCCCCAGATGCCTCCAAAGGTCGCCCGCGTGCCTTTGGCCTGTTGGGCTCCGTCAAACAGGCCCAGGCGTTCCGTGAGGGCATGGTCGTAGGCGGCCACGGTGGGATAGTATTCGTCACGAAAGAGTTCATGCCAGCGCTCCAGGGCTCCCCGCAAGTAGTGGCTGAGCAGTTCGTCGCCCGTGGCTACGTAAACCTGAGCCAGGGCGTAGGCCACCGTCCACACCTCGTTGGAACAGGCCGCACCTAACCAACTGACGCCGGCATTGGGTTCGAGGAAAAAGGAACTGTCCAACTCGTCCATTTCGTCGCTGTCACTGGCCCAGATGGGCAAATAGCGGTAAAGCAAGCGGTGGGCTAAGTGGTAGGCCTCCTGGGCCAACGCGCGGTGTTCCGGGTCGGGCGCGTCGCGGAAGGTGTAGTAGTAGCGCAGGCAAAAGGTAGTCACCGGGCCCGCGCCCCAACAGAACTGGGCGGCCGGCACGTCAGCATAGCCATTGCGCGTGTAGAGGATGTGTTTGGTGTAACGCAGGGCCCCGTCTATGTAGGGCAGCAGCCGGGCCTGAGTTTCGGGTTCGTTGCGGTACAGGTCCAACAGGGTCAGGGCAATTTGCCAGCCTTGAATGTTGTGCAGCGTGGGTACACCGGGGCCGAACAGGTCAATTCCCTCGCCCTCCAAGGGCTTCTGCCAGAAGTAACACTCATCCCCTTCGATTTCCAGCCGTTGAGCGTAGGGGAGCAGGAAGTCAACGTCCGCTTTGAGTTGGTCGAGGGTGGCCTGCTGGCCGGTTTCGTAGAGGTAGGTAAGGGGGTCGCCGTCCCAGCCAATACCTCCGGCCACCAGGGCCCCCGGCTTAAACCAGCGGGCCTCCTGTTGGCTGAGCCGTCGGTAGAGTCGCCCCGCGCCGGGGGGTGGAAAACTGTTCAGGCGGAGCGGATTGGGATACCAGGATACGTCGTTCACCGGCGGCACAGCAGGCATTCGGTCAGAGTAGCGGTTCCAGATGAACTGCTGCACGAAATAGTTGGGGTCCTCGTCGCTGGGCAGGTTCAAATGGTACAGCAGCCGGAAATGGCTGGCCACAACGCCTTGTTCCGGCAGTTGTGGATAGCGCAATTCCTGATAGGGCCGGGCATAGGGCCAGACGAGGGTGAAAAACTGCTTCAAAGCCTCGGCCCCTTTCAATTCCCAACAGTAGGCGGTGCCGATGTTCTTCTCCGAGTGGTCGGTCAGGCGGGCGCCGTGGAAGTCGTAAGCCACGTATCGGCGCGCGCTGGGTTTCCAGAGGCCAACCGTGGCCAGGGGATGGGCTCCTAAGGGCGGGGCGTAGGTCCAGTTTGGCGACCAATGACTGGTAATCTGCCGCCCGTAGCCGGTGGCCTGGTTGTGCAGCGGATAGGGGTCAATCACCGGGGTGGGGATGGGCCAGCCGCGCTGGTGGAAAATCTCCGCACCGGGCAGGGAGCAACTGAGGAAATGGAAGGGCACCCGTCCGAAAGTCTGTTCCCAGGCCGCTTCGTCGAAACCTTGCAGTTCCAAACGGAAGGCAACCTGGGGGAAGGGGTCTTGGGGTAAAGGCGTACCGTGAGGTAGGAACCATTCCCCAAACGGGGTGTGGGGGAGGCGCGCAGTCCGGTGAAGCGC
>DTZQ01000187.1 GCA_012961305.1 Armatimonadota bacterium
CTGTTCCCTCCTTGGCACAGGGGAATTCCGAGTCCGAAGCCGGCGTTTGACTTTCTGTATGGCCTGCCGGAGGGTCTCCTGCCACCTTTGGCAGACGATGCGCAGTTCCACTAAAGGACAGGGCCGCCCTCCCAAACTTCGCTTGTACCGCATCTCTCCCCGCAGAAAATCGTAAGTGCTGAATCCCTGCCCAAGGGCTTCCCGGATGGCCAAAACGTGTAAAAGCACGCCGGGCCGCAGGTGTTTGTCAGCCACCTCGCGAATGCCCGATTGATAGAAGAAAACGGTGTCGCCGTAGCGCAAATTGTACAGACAGCCTATGGGTTCGCCCTTTACGATAAGGGTGACCAAATCAAGTTGGCCCTGAGCAAACAGGTAGCGCATCATGCGGTAATGAAAGGTACAGAACCTCTCGCTGGCGAACACGCCCGGCTTTCCCCGCTTCGTCCATCGGCTCTGGTGCAGGGTTCGCAGAGTCTCCTCCGCGGCTGACAGTTCCTCACGGGTGGTTGGACGGTGGAGTCTCCACTCCCCGGCTTCCTCTAACGCTCGCAGGCTGCGCCTAACCTGAGCGCGGGTGTTACGACTAAGAGATTGCAAATATTCCTCCCAAGAGGCCGGCAGGGAAAGGCGAAAGGAAGTGCTCAGTGGGCGACGGGTCACGAGATAGCGCGGCGGAGGGAAAAGGTCGGGCAACCATTCCCCATAGGGATTATTCCCCTCCAGGGCGGAAAGGACAATTTCGTCCCATTCCTGGTACAGAGTGGTGGTTAAGCAATGGGCCAGGGTGCGGACAACGAGCTGCTCATAATCGCGATGGGCGATGAAATTGAGATAATCGGAGCAGATTTCGTCGGCCTCTTCTTCCCCAGAGGCCAGAAACTCTAAGCGGTCAAACACCAGTCCCGGCAGGTAGGAGACAGGGCGTTTCAAGAAGGGAGCCAAACCAACCAAATGTTTCCCATCCCACAGAGCGATTATCCGTAGTTCCCGCCCGGGGCTGAACACTTGCCACCAAGTCCACAGCCATTCCCAGGTGAGGAAAATGGTGTCCACCCGACTCTCCCTAAGCAGAGCGTTCCACTCCCTCCGCAGGGCAGAAAAACGGGCCGGGTGGGAGATTACCTCCACCCTCAGGGAGGCTGCTGCGCTTCCAGCGGACATCAGTTCTCCCTCCAGCAACTATGAGGCTGTTGCATTGTCTTATATTATACCACAAAGAGCCGTCCACTGTCACGGTGCAGGCCATTTTATTTGAAGGACTTGCCGTTTTCAGCGGGGTGTGGTATAATGGTTAAGCGTTGGGGGAGGTAAAAGGAAAGGTAATTCCTTTCCCCCCCAGAACTCTCCGGCCCGCTCGGAAGTGGGCAACCATCTGGGAATGAACCCGGCTAAACTGACTTGCCGGGCGGGCCGATGGTCAAGGAGGAGCGATGAACAAACACATTTCTCTCGTGAGCCTGTTGATGCTTTGTCTGGTGGCCTTGTTTAGCGGAACCACCCAGGCAAGTTTTCCCACTTTGATGGGACCCACGGGCCTGATTGAGGTGCCCACCGCCGAAACGGTGGGAGACCGCGCGCTGAGGCTGACCTTCTCGGTCACCGATGAGGATGTAGGGGAGCAACTGCCCCTGTTGAACCTGACCTATGGCCTAAGTCCCTGGACAGAGATTGGCTTTGGCTACCACCGCCTGGACCCAACGGCCGGTGACGCAGGGGACGGCATCGCCTTGTATGCCAAGTATCGGTTCGCTGATGAGACGGAGGCCAATCCGGCCCTTGCGGGTGGAGTTTGGTTCCGCGATGTAGACCGCTTCGGCGAATGGCTAAGTGTGTACGGAGTGGTCACCAAGCGGCTGCGGACCTTGGGGACCCTGAGCAGCCTGCATGGCCATCTAATAGTCTCCTACCAACGACGCAGCAATGGTGAGACGGTGGACGATTTCGTGCCTTCCCTGGGTTTGGAGTACCGCCATCCGGCTGGCACCAGTGCAGTTTTAGAGTACGTTTTCGAGACCGATGTTACCCTGGAAGATTACGCTATTGGCATCCGCCAGCAGTTGCTGCCCCGTCTCTCTGGCCACCTGGGGTTTGGCAAAAACAGCCTGTTCTTCGTGGGCCTCACTTATGCTCTGGGGGGATTCTGAGGAGCCCACCCTTGCCGTATCCGTCAAAGTATGGTATAATGGGGATTTAAGAGAGGGCCTCCGGATGGTAACTGTGGCTGGCTTCTGGGGGATGTAAAAGGGGGTTATCGCTGGGGTGCTGTCATAGGGCAGCACGTATCTCAGGGCAGGCTTTCTCCAGCCGGGTGACCCCCGGGTTCCGAGGAGCCCAAGCAGGAGAGGCGAAACCTGGGAAAGCCTCTGAATGTGAGGTTCCGCGGCCGGGATGGTTGCCCGACAGAGAAACTGCCCGGAACGAAGTGAGGAGGCACCATGAGCAAGTACACATCCCTGGCGGCCCTGGGGGTCGCTATCACTTTGGCCTTGCTGGGCTCCCCTCCGGCACGGGCCTATCCTACCCTGGAGGGCCCGACGGGCCTTTTAATCATGCCCACCGCCGGAACCGTACCAGCGGGCCTTTCAGAGGTGGAGTTGACCTACGCCGACTTCGAGGACCGCACGGAGTTCCCCGTTCTCAATTACCTTTACGGGGGACCGAAATTTGAAGTCGGCGCCGGCTGGCTCCGGTGGGACCCTGATGTGGGGGACACGGAGAACGGCTACAACCTGCACGCCAAGTATGCCTGGCTGCCGGAAACGGAAACTGCCCCTGGCCTCTCGCTGGGCTTGAGTTTCCAGGACATCAGCAACGTGAGCAGCAAATTCTCCATCTACGTTGCCGGCAGCAAGTTGCTCACCCGGCAGGTGGAGGAAAGGGAAGGGGCCTTTTTAGGTCACGTTACCCTCGGCTGGGAATCCTGGGAGCCAGATGCAGCCGGAGCAGCGTCCGAGGATGATTTCGTGGCCAACCTCGGTCTGGAATACCGGATGACTTTAGTCAATGGCAATGCCCTGAGCATTTTCGCTGAATACGAGTTCGACAACGATGTGCGTGGCGAGAGCATCTGGGCAGTGGGAGTGCGCTACCAATTCACCCCCCAAATCAGTGCCCAGGCTGGTGCAGGCCAGGACGGCTTGTGGTTCATCGGTGTGCGTTACACCCTCGCCTTGGGCGAGTAAACCATCAGCCGCAGTTAGCGCCGGAGTCTTCCCTCTCATCTTCCCCGCGCCCGAAGGGGTTTCCCTTCGGGCGTCCTGTTTCTCGGTTATCCCTTGACCTTTGTTGGAATTTGGGGTATCATAATAACCAATGAGTGAGCAACCTGTTACCCTCAAATACGAGGCCGGCACCCTCATCCTGGAAAATGCGGCGGAACCGCCGGAACATTTCCAATGGGACGGGCGGGTGGACCGCTATCGGGCCTTGGCCATGCACTATGGCTCCACGGTGCAATACCTTCGAGAGCGGGGGATCGCCTATCGCACCCAGGTTCCCCGCTATCGGGCCTTAGACCTACGCTTGCGCTGGGAGTTCGAACCGCATTACTACCAAGAGGAAGCCTTGCAGGCCTGGATTGAGGCCGGCTGTCGGGGCAGCGTGGTCCTGCCCACCGGCGCAGGCAAGACCCTCCTGGCCCTGAAGGCCATCGAACACGTGGCCCGTAGCACCTTGGTCGTGGTGCCCACCATTGACCTGATGAACCAATGGTACGAGGCTTTGACCAGCGCTTTTGAGGTCCCCATCGGCCTGCTCGGAGGCGGGTATCACGAAGTCACTGACCTCACCATCGCCACTTATGACAGTGCCTATCTCTACTGCGGAGAGTACGGCAACTGCTTCGGCCTGTTAATTTTCGATGAAGTTCATCACTTGCCTGCGCCGACTTACAGCCACATTCCCCAGATGAGCATCGCCACCCGGCGATTGGGCCTCACCGCCACTTACGAACGCCTGGACGGACTGCACGAGGTCCTGGAGGTGTTGGTGGGGCCGGTGGTCTACCGGAAAACCGTTGACGACCTGCGGGGGGAGTACCTGGCGGAGTACGAGACCGTGCGCTTGTACGTGGAGTTGACGCCGGAGGAGCGAGTAGAATATGAGCGGGAGTACGCCCTTTATACCTCTTTCATTCGGGAGCGAGGGCTGAAACTGTTCGGCGGGGGGTGGATGGAGTTCGTCCGCCTGAGCATGAAAGAACGAGAGGCCCGGCGGGCTATGTTGGCCTACAACCGGGCCAAAGCCATTGCCCTGAGCGCCCAGGCCAAAATGGACCTGTTGGAATCTCTGCTCAAGCAGCACGCCCGCGACCGGGTCATAATTTTCACCGAAAACAACGACTTGGTTTACCGCATCTCCCAGCAGTATTTGATTCCCGCCATCACCCATCAGACGAAAACCAAAGAGCGCAAAGCCATCCTGGACCACTTCCGAACGGGAGAATATTCGGTGCTCATCACCTCGAA
>DTZQ01000188.1 GCA_012961305.1 Armatimonadota bacterium
CCTCCCGCTGGGTGATGATGGATTTCTTGCCGGTGTGATAGTATTCAATGGGGTCTTCAACGGTAATAATGTGACAGTCGCGATGGGTGTTGATGTAATCAATCATGGTCGCCAAGGTGGTGGTCTTCCCACAGCCCGTGGGCCCGGTAACCAGAATCAATCCCCGCGGCAGGTGAAGCAGCCGTTTCACCTGTTCGGGCAGGCCAATTTCCTCAAAGGTCAGCAACTTGTAGGGGATGAGACGCATGACAATCCCCACATTGTACTTCTGCTTGAAAATGCTGACCCGGAAGCGGGCTTTATCCCCATAACTGAAACCCAGGTCGGTCCCCATGCGCTCTCCGAGTTCCTGCAGATTGCGCTCGGGAGCAATTAGTTTGGCAATGGCCATCGTGTGCTCCGGCTTCAGAACCCCAAACTGATGCAGCCGCCGGAGATGCCCGTAAATGCGGAGAATAGGAGGTTCTCCCACGCTGAAATGGATGTCCGAGGCATCTTCCCTAATGGCCAAATCCATCAGGGCCTTAAAGACCTCCTCAATGGCTGGCGACGCTCGTTTCTCCTTCATGGCTTTCCTCCTTTCAGCCGTTACCACCCCCGAAGGGGGAATACTACTCTCAGCGATATAATTATTACTTCGTAACTGCTCAGCCCTCACCTCCCTACCTTCCCACTCTCCCTGCTTGCGAGGACCCCCCTTTCTTCCCCCGCGGGCGGATAGAGGGGGGTAGGGCATCTCCCGCCCTGCAGGGGAGGGGGAGCCTGAAACCCTCTGGACTCAGGCGCTTTAGCGCCGTCTCAACGGGGCGAAAGCCCCTAACCTCCATAGGAAACCGACTTAACCAACTTCCGCTGGTTTGGTAAAGGCAGCCCAGAGTTTGAACTCTGGGCGAGAAGGTTGGATTTCCTTTCCCGAAACGAACTTAAGTCCGGCGGTATTAAAGTCAACCTTACTTCGTCTAAAACTGGTCTCCTCCCTTAGCACTCAGAAAGAGAGCGGACATATTCCCCCAGACCATCGTAAAGTTCACGGAGTTGCTCCGGGGTAAAACAGGTCCGATTGCAGGCTGGACACATGGGTACTTCCATTCCCGACTGATAGTTGTAGAGTTCCCGTACCGGGATGATAATTTCCTGCTGCCACAGGCGGGTACCACAGTAAGGACAGGTAGCCTCCTCTGGCAAGGGGGGGAGGGATGCGGGAGGGGGAGGAGAGGCCGCGTGAATTTCGGCCAATTTGTCATGCTGCCGGACCAAAATTTCTCCCAAGACCTCCTCCGTGAACCACAATCGGCCACATTGGGAACAAGCATCTACGGCCATCCCTGCTCGTCCCGTAGTTTTCAAGGGCACCTGGCAGGCCGGGCAGAGGTTGGGTTTAGCCTCCGGGGGAATGGGTTCCCCACAGGCCCAGCACACCGTACTCTCCAGGGGATTGAGTTCTCCGCACTGGGGACAGGCCCACTTATCCGCCGGCACCTCCTTGGCTGGCGGAGGAGAGGGTTCCGCCGCTGCAACAGGCACTGCCGGGGAGACAGGAACGGCGGCCGGAACGGGTTCTGGAGGCCGGGCAGGGGCCAACTGCTGCTGCAGAGCGGTCAATTGGCCATCCTCTGCCCAGATGCCCTTGCAGGTGCGACAGCCGCGCCAGCGGATGCCCGGCGTGTGTTTGAACTCAAAGAGAAATAAATCGGTGCCACAGTTGGGGCAGCGATGAGGATGGGGCAGTGGTTGGGGCGGCTGACCGTGGGCTATGTCGTCTGCCGCAGACAAATGATGCAGGCCCGCTTGTACCAATTCCGTCAACTCGTGGTGGTCAAACCACACCCCCCCACATTGCGGGCACACCTCTACCTCCACCTGGCCCACCGTTGCCGAGGACATCTCCACATCACAACAAGGACAATTTTTCATGGCTTTCTCCTCGGCCGCCTTTAGGCAGCCGTCAACACCCCTATTAAACCGTTCCTCCCACATTGAGCATATTTAGACCTACCTCGTTAGGATAAGTATAACACCAAGCCCATCAGTTGTCAACCCCATTCTGCCGCGGTTGTCAAGAAAAAGACCGGGTTGAATTTATTTCGCCCCAGTTATTTTCTCCTGGGAACTGTTGACACCTCCTTTTCGCTGCTTCATAATGTAAGCAGGTCTCTGGATGAAGCCAATCATGGTGTTTCCGATGCCCAGGTCTAAAAATTCGACACCCTTAACTGCTCCGCCTGCTGAACTCCAACGGTGGCGCCTGGAAGTGCGCGGCATCGTGCAGGGAGTCGGTTTTCGTCCTTTTGTATATCGTTTGGCCCTGGAGCACGATTTGGCTGGATTCGTGTTCAACCATTCGCAAGGGGTGACTATCGAAGTGGAAGGCCTCCCGGCCAACCTCAACCGTTTTCTGGCCCAATTGCAGCAGAAACCGCCGCCCTTAGCCGTGATTGAACAGGTGGAACGTTTTCCCCTCCCCCCGCGAGGGGAGCGGGCGTTTGCCATTGTTCCCAGCACAGAGGCCGCCGAGCATTTTACCCTCATTTCCCCGGACATCGCTACCTGTGAAGATTGTCGGCGGGAACTTTTCGACCCTGCTGACCGTCGCTATCGGTATCCCTTTATCAACTGTACCAACTGTGGGCCCCGGCTGACCATCATCCGGGATGTGCCCTATGACCGCGCCCAGACCACTATGGATGTGTTCCTGGAGAGGATCGCCCCGGACTACCCGGAGTTGGAGGTCATCA
>DTZQ01000189.1 GCA_012961305.1 Armatimonadota bacterium
ACCTCGCACCCGAAGGCCAGCCTCTTCCAACCGCTGGAGGTAAAAGAGCAGTTGCAATCGGGCAGCGGGCAGGGCGCGGGAGGACTTCTTCACTTCCGCCACTAACAGTTGCTCCCCTTCCTCCTCCACCCAATCGAGCACCATGCCGGGCAGGGTAATTTGCCGCCGCCGCTGGCGGGGGTAGGCCTGTTCACTTAGGAACCGCCCCAATTCCAGCGAGGGATGGTCCTCGTCGGGATTGAGTTCATGGGCCATAAGCCAGATTTTCCGCGGGCAGATGGGCGCGTAATGGATTAGCGTTCCAGTAATGCGGTCCATTTCAGCAAATCTGAGCCTCCAAAATTGTTTGTCGCGGGTCAAAGCCGACTTCTGGGTCGTACTCCCCTTCTGCCAGCCATACCCGTTCCCTTTCCAAACGGGCTAAACGCCCTTGGTACTGAAGCGCGTGGAACCAACCCCAGGGGATAGGCACCAGGAGTTGGGTTGCCAGCAAGTATTCCCTATTTTCCCAGTGTTCGTGAAAGGTGTCGTAAAGGCCGCTGGGCAACACTTCCACGCTTTGGAAGAGGCCCCGAAATTCCTCTGCGCCTTCCTCGTGGTGAATCAGGGGCCGCAGGCTTTCCAGCACTTCGGAAAAGGTTGCGCGAACCTGCTCAAAGCGTTCCCGTTCCCTCGCCGTCCAGCCTTCCCGGTAGACCCGCTCCACCCAGCACTGCATTGTGGGTACAGTAAGGGCGGTATTATCTTCCGGAGCCTCCTGCAGCGTGCAAGTGAGGCGTTCCAGGTCGTAAACCCATCTGACCCGTTCTTCATCGTACTTGGTGGCGACGTGGACCTCCACGCCCTCCCGATGCTCGCCATAGCGGTTCACCCGCCCAAAGCGCTGGAGCAAATCATCCACGGGCGCGATTTCGGTGAAGCAGAGGTCAAAACTTACATCCAGGGAAACCTCTACCACCTGGGTTGCTACCAGCACGCTCAGCGGCTCCTCGCTTTCCCTCCGTAAAATGCGTAGAATCCGGCTCTCCTTTTCCGTGCGGTCGCGACGGGTGAAGCGCCCGTGAAGCAGATGAACTCCTTCCCCTTCAGCCCTCAGGGCTTGGTACAACTCCTGGGCCTGCGCCACTCGATTCGCCACCACCAGCACCCGCTTTCCTTCGCGGGCGGCGGCGAGAATCTCGGGCACCATCTCCTCCAGCGTGTTATCCCGCCAGCGCAAATGATGACGGGCCTGCTGGAGAAATCGTCGCGCCCAAGGTTCGCAAGCCTCGAGCCGAAAGGACTGGGGGGAGTCCGCCAGCGCTTCGGTCAAAAGCGCGCGCAAAAACGATGGGAAAGTGGCACTCATGAAGAGACAACGCCCTCCCAAACGTTTCAGCACCCGGACCATCTCCCCAATGAGCGCGGTGGTGTGAGCATCGTAAGTGTGGATTTCGTCGAAGATGAACAATCCTCCCACCATCTCGCTCAATCCGATTTCGAAGCGGGGGACACCGAACAGCCACTTCAAAATCTGGAAGGGCGTGGCGACCTTAAGAGGCCGGTGGACCAGACGATGGACGTTTACCTCTGCCCGCGCCCGTTCGTAAGCGGCTCGGTACTCGCCTGTGGCCTCGAAATACTCCCGAAAGGCATAATCCATCGCGCGAGCGTGCAGGACGGCAACGTTCTCCGCTTCGAACCAAGGACGAAGGGTTCTCGCCATCGCTTCGATGCTGGCTTGGTAAGGGAGCAGGTAGAAAATCCGCTCTCCTCCTTCCCGGTTGGTCAGGGCCCATTGGAGGGCGGCGATGGTCTTCCCTGAACCCGTCGGAGCCTCCAAGAACGCATCGCCTCGATGGCTTCCAACCTTCTGCTGAAAACGACGCAAGGGAGGGAAAGAGGGACGGGGGATTTCGGTGGCAAAATGCTGCACCCCCGCGCTGACTGCATGGTCAGCCGCCATCAACCCGCCCCGGAGGGCCACCAGAAGCAAAGGTTCCTTCTCCTCGCCCCACAGGGAAAGGGAGGCAATCCGCTCTCTCCATTGAGCCAGAATTCCATGCGGAGGAGAGAGGTTCTCCGGCGAGGGAGGCAAGTTGCAGGCCCGCAGACTGGGTTCCGAAGCGATGAAATCGCGTAGCCATTCCCAGAACGCCTCCATCTCCTGAGCCCTGGTGCGGAAGAGGTCGGACACTTCTGCATCCAGGTCCGGGAGGGCAGAGTGCCCCGCATCGCGTAATAATTGTGGGTCCTCCACCGGACGGTGATGGGTCAGCACCGCTATCAGCGCGAGGGAAGTCCAGAAATCCTCCCCATCCCCCAGGGCTTGCATCAGAGCCGCGGAGAGGACCTCGTGGCGGAATTCCCAGGGTCTCCCCCCTTGCAGGGCTTGCTGA
>DTZQ01000190.1 GCA_012961305.1 Armatimonadota bacterium
GGGCACGGCGACAGTTTCCTGGTACAGGCAGGTTCGGGAGTGGCCACCTTAGGGCTGCCCGACTCGCCGGGCGTGCCGCCGGCGCTGGCCGCCCTGACCATCTCCCTGCCCTACAACGATTTGGACGCCGTGCGGGAGGTTTTAGAGGCGCAAGGGAACGAAATTGCCGCGGTCATCGTTGAACCAGTAGCGGGTAATATGGGGGTGGTTCCCCCGGCGGCTGGCTTTCTGGAGGGCCTGCGGGAACTTACGGAGAGGCACGGCATAGTTTTGATTTTCGACGAGGTCATTACCGGCTTTCGGGTGGCCTACGGGGGCGCGCAGGAGTTGTACGGCGTGCCTGCCGACTTGACTACCCTGGGCAAGGTTATCGGTGGCGGTTTCCCCCTGGCGGCCTACGGGGGACGGCGGGAAATTATGGAGCAGGTAGCCCCCGTGGGCCCCGTCTATCAAGCCGGAACGCTGTCCGGCAATCCGGTGGCCGTCACGGCTGGCCTGGAGACGCTGCGGGTGCTCCAGCGGCCCGGCCAGTATGCACGCTTGGCGGAACGGGCCAACTTACTGGCCGCCGGGCTGCGGGAGGCCGTGCACAAAGCAGGAATTTCCGCCACCCTGAACGTCGTCGGCTCCATGATGACTCTGTTCTTTACCGACCGGGAGGTAACCGATTACGCCGCCGCCAAAACTTCTGAGGTGGAGAAATATGCCCGTTTCTTCCATGCCCTTTTGGAGCGAGGAGTGTACTTTGCCCCTTCGCAGTTTGAAGCCGCTTTCCTCTCACTGGCGCATACGGAACGGGACCTTGAGGATACCCTGGCCGCGGCTGAGGAAGCGTTAGCAGAGGTGGCCCAGGGGAAACTTCGAGCGCCGGGGGATGTCTAAATCAATTGAGTTCGTTGTATCCGTTAAGACCGGTGGAACGAACTCAGCCGTAGTGTCTGCGTGGGAGGTGAGAGCCATGCGCTACGGGAAAGTTTGTGGATTGCTGGTGCTATTGGTCGTGAACACCGCTGGTTGGGCAGGGGAGGAAATTGTGAGCCCGCGCCCGCCAGTGAGGTTGAGTATATATCACCGCTTAACCGGCACCGGGGTGCGGCCCGCAGCCCCGGGCAGCCCCTTTATCAGCCCGGTTTATGCTATGCCCACCCCCGACCGCGAGAGCAAGGTGCTGCGCCACCAGTTTGAGTGGTTGGGCGGAACGGCGGTGAAGACCACCCTGTATTTCAGCGACACGGAGCCAGAGGAGCAGGTTCCCGCCGTCGAACCCTGGTGGTTGACGCCGGAGGAGCGGGCCGAGGCCCGCCGCCGCCAGAGGCTGGATGAAAGTGCCTTTCAAGCGGAAATCAAACAGGAAAGCGAGTGGGAATCCCTGAGTGCCTCCTTCACCACGGTCGGAGCGGAATTCGCCGAGGCCGATAAGTACCAATTACAACCGGGCGCGCGGACTTTGAGCGTGGCCGGAACGCTGCGTCCTTCCCCCCATTTTTCGACCCAGATTTTCCTCCAGCAACAATTTCAGGCTGCGTTGGGTGGCCGTCCGGAGAAGGAAACCCGCCGGGAAAAGGTGCATTTGGAACTGCGCCCCTCAGATACGACCCGCGTGCAGGTAACCCACGAACGACGGAAGGAGACCAGGGGTTGGGCCCTCACCCGCGAGCAGGAGACCTTACGCGTGCAGGCAGAGCAGCAGTTGGGCCGGGGAGCGGGCCTTTCCCTGACCCACGAAAGGCGGGAAGGCCGGCGTACTTTGAGCCTGGCCGGGATGTTGCGTCCTTCCCCTCGCCTTTCGGCCCAGATGTCCCTCCAGCGGCAAACTCAGGAATCGGTGGGCATCCATCCAAAAAAGGAAACCCGTCAGGCTAAGGTTCAGTTGGAGGCGCGGCCTACGGACACCACCCGCGTGCAGGTAACCCACGAACGGCGGGAGGAAACCAGGGGCGAGGCTCCCACCCGGCTGCGGGAAAACCTGCGCGTGCAGGCGGAGCAGCAGTTGGGCCGGGGCACGGGCCTTTCGCTGGTGCGGGAGGCTCAACGCTGGGGCACCGAGGAGCGAAGGCACGAAAAGGCCGCTACCACTGTCCGCCTCACCGCTGCGCCCGCGGATTGGGTTCGCTTGCAAGCCGAACGTACCCGTCGCACCGAAGAGGGAAAAGAGCAGGAAGAAAAGGAGCAGATGTCCCTTAAACTGAGCCCCTTTGCTCCCCTTTCCCTGGCGGCTGAGTACCGACGACAGGCCCGGGGAGAGAAGGAGGAAACTCGCCAATACCTCTCCGTGGCCTTTCAGGCCTCTTCTACCATGAAAGTCACCACCGACTATCAGGCCCGGGAGCGGGGGGACAAGGAAACCGTGCGCCGGTCGGTACAGTTGGAAGCCACCCCCGGCCAGACGCGGATGAAGGCTGGCTATGTGCAGGAGGAAACGGCGGGGGGCAAGGAAACGACCACCGCCAGCATGGACCTGGAGTTTCAGCCGCATCGGGCCCTGCGGGTGGGCGGCGCGTACACTCAGCGGACGGACCAGACAGGCACCGAAAACGTGACCCGCTCGGTGCGGATGCGGGCTGCACCCCTGCACGGGTTGACCCTGACCGGTGAGCGGCAGGTGAAGGAACGGGAGGGAACGGGGGTAGAAAGCATCCAGCGGATTGGGGCCGAAACTCACGTAGGCAGGGCGCTCACCTTGTCTGCCACCCGAGAGGAGCGGCGGAAAGGAGAACAGACGAGCAGCGTACTGGCAGGACAGGTGACTCTAAGGCCCCACCGAGCGGTATCTCTGACCGGTCACTACAAGGCCCGCGAGCGGACTGGACAGGAAACTGTGGAGACGAAAGGAGCCGAGGTGGTCTTAGGCGCAGGCCGGCTGTTCAACCTGCGGGGTAGTTACACCCTCAACCCGGAGGATAAAAAGGGACGGGTATTCCTGGGCCGCCGGGCGGCCGCAACCCTGGAAATGAGGCCGGTACGGGGTTTGTCCCTGGCTGGCACATTGGCCTGGCAAGCAGGCGACCGCGCACAGACGGAAACGCAGGAGGCTGAGTTCACCCTCTCCCTGGGCCGGGGCGGGCGCCAATTTTACACTACCGCCCGCTTCCAGCGAACCCTTTCCGTGGCCCAGCAGTTGAACGCCCAATATACCGTTGGCTACACCCACCGCTTGGGCTCCCGATTCAGCCTCTCCTTCGAGGGCGTCGTTGAGCAGCAACGACGGTACTTGGGCATCACGGACGAAAACCTGGAATACCGCGGCGAGGCGAAATTGCAAATAGCCTTCTGAGGAAGCGGTGCGGAAGAGAAGTAGAGGTTAGAATGGTGGTAACAAAGGAAAGAAGCAGTCGCCGGGGTAACCTACCCCGGCGCTGTTTTTTGCACGCCGGAAAGGAGTTCGTCCGGGCGTGGGGAATAGTTGTTCAACCGTAGGTTTGGGTAGTTCCCCTCTATGGTGTTGCTAAGACAATCTCTGCCGAGCAACTGAGAAACTGAAGAAGATTTCAGCCAGAACTATTAATGAGAAGTTAAAGAAACACAAAGAGAAGGAACGTCTTAAAAGGAAATATAAAAGAGGAGGTAATAGAACATGGTAGTTATTGTAAATGATGGTTTAGCTCATAGTGCAAAACTTCTAAATGGTGTAAATACTGATGCTTTTAAACCTAAATTGTATCTGGGGGGATGCAGCAGGCCGAGGCGTTGCTATTGAGCATTCTTCAAACCATA
>DTZQ01000191.1 GCA_012961305.1 Armatimonadota bacterium
CAGGTTACGCCGGAGAAGGAGGATGCGGCGCGGTACATGATAGAGCAGTTGGGTGCACCTGTGGTGCTGCGGGCCTTAGGACAGATAATCTCGGCCAGGAAAGATTTGGTTCGCTATTTAATTGAGCAGTTGGAAACGCTGGGACCGCAGGAAGTCTCTGCAGTGCTGGCTGCTCAGCCGGTGGAGGTTCGACATCGGCTGTTGCAGTCTTTGCTGGCTCACTTTAGCCGGGAGGAGATAGAAACTCTACTGCACGAACGCGCCGCCGGAGAAAGTTCCTGAAATGCCGTCCGTCAGGTTGAGTTCGTAATCCAGGATGCAAGGTGCAGGATGCCACCACCCTGCCACCCTGATACTGGATACGGGCTACTGGTTGCTGACATCACGCATCCCTCAGGATGGAACAATGAACCAACGGCGCAAGTCCAGGAGAATTCGTCGGGCCTACTTGGGAAGCCTGGCCTGGGGCTTGCTCCTGCTTGGTTGGGTATGGCCGAAGCAGGGAACAGAATTGCTGCGTCAGGCGGGGGAAGCGTATGCGGCCGGCCGCTATGGTGAGGCTGTCCGGGCTTACGAGGAAGCCGCGCGGCGGTGGCCGCAGGTGCCTGAAATTGCCTACAACTTGGGCAACGCTTACTACCGTTTGGGCCGCTACGTCGAGGCCGCTGATGCTTACACCCGCGCCCTGCAACACGACCGCCGGGGACGTCTGCGCAATCCGGCCCATTACAACCGGGGAAATGCCTATTACCGCCTTGGCTACCCGGCCCGGGCCTTCGAAGAATATGAGGCCGCCCTGCAAGCCGACCCACACGATGAGGATGCCCGGTACAACAAGGAACTCATGCGCCGCCTGCTCCAACGTCTAACCCAGCCGCCACCTCCGTCCCCCTCGGCTTCCTCCGGTGAGCGGGAAAGTTCCTCTTCGGGTGGGGGTCAGCAGCCGCCGACCCCCGTGGGGGATAGCGAACGACCGGCTGGGCCCACCCTTTCGGAGCGGGAGGTGGACCGCATTTTGCAGCAGTTGGCGGAGGATGAGCGCAGTCTCCAACAGTACTTTGAACATCGGCCCCGCCAGCGCCGGCGGGAGGGCCTCACCGCACGGGATTTGTTCACCATGTCGGGGGAAGAAATCCGGGATTATTTCCTGCAACCCCGTCCTCAGGCCGACACCGACCGCAAAGATTGGTAAAGCCCTCGTCCAGAGTTGAAACTCCAGGCCACTGCTACCAAGTCCCCTCCCAGGGGATGCGGGCAGTTTGCAACCATAGATGACTAAGTGACTGGCCAGTCACTACTTTGGACAGTACCCTTGCTTAGGTTCCGGGCGCTGCAAGACCTCTACCTGGTCAGCATAGCCCACAATTACTACATCCGCCAAGCCAATGAACAGGCCACAGTCCACCACCCCTGCCAGGGCGTTTAGTTGGGCCTCCAAACGGGTAGGGTTGGGAATGCCGGGGAAACGGCAGTCCAAAAGGTAGTTGCCGTTGTCCGTTACCAAAGGGGTGCCATCGGGCAGGGTGCGCCGCAGGGGCACTCCACCCAGGGTTTCGATTTGTCGAGCGACAGAGCGCCAGCCGAAGGGCACTACTTCCACCGGCAAGCGGGAATGGCGGCCCAGTTCCTTCACCAACTTAGTTTCATCCACCACGATAATAACCTGGGCAGAAGCCTGGGCCACGATTTTCTCCCGCACTAACGCTCCCCCACCGCCTTTGATGAGGTTGAAGGCAGCGTCCACTTCGTCGGCTCCATCAATGCTCAAATCCACCTGGGGGCAGTCCTCAAGCGTGGTCAAAGGCAAGCCCTGTTCGCGGGCCAGACGCTCTGTTTCGCGAGAGGTGGGAATCCCGATGAAGTTGAACCCCTCCCGATGCAACTGGGCCAGTTTTAACACCGCGTACCGGGCCGTTGTGCCCGTCCCCAGGCCGACA
>DTZQ01000192.1 GCA_012961305.1 Armatimonadota bacterium
AATATCAGCCTCCGGCTGAGTAGTCACACCCGAACTCAAACCTTCCGCCATCAGTGGCCAGCCTTGGCGGAGGCGTTGGTTTGCTGCCGAGGCGCACCTTCATGGATGCGCAAGGGGGCTGGAAATCACGGAATGGGACGCACTGAGGGCGAACTATTACCAACCGGGGAACCTTTGGTTGCCCTGAGGCGTCTAAGTAGGCAGTTGACGGGAGACAAACCATGTATCGAGCAAAACACCTCCTCGGTTTAGGGGCGATATTCATTCTTGGGGGCCTACTCACGGGACGCGGTGGGACGAAGGGGCCTGACCCCTTTGGCATGTTCAGCGCGGAGGATGCTGACCGGGCAGTGGAAGAACGGTTGGGGCCCGTGGTGCCCAACGAACGCCTGGAACGTCTGGGTCAGCGTATAGCCCGTTACACCCACGTGGAGCGGGATTTTCGCTTCACCTTTCGCGAGATTCGCACCGCAAAGGTCAACGCCTTCTCCCTGCCCAACGGTTCCACTTACGTAACTACCGGCCTGCTCAACCTGGTGGGCGACAACGACGACGAACTGGCTTTCGCTTTAGCCCACGAAATGGCCCATGTAGCCCTCCGGCACGCAGAAGCCAACCGCCAGTTACAGCGGGCTTTACAGGACTTGGCGGCGCAAGGCGACCAAAAAGCCCTCCCTCGCGCCCTTTTGGAATCCCTCGACCGCAGCCTCACCCGCCAGCAGGAGTACGATGCTGACCGCTACGGAATGCTCTATCTGGCTCGTATGGGCTACCCACCCATGGCTGCCATTCGTTTCCTCCGGCGGCTTAAAGAGGCGGGCTTGGATTACACCCCTATCTTGGCGCGCAATACCGACCATCCCACCACCGGTGACCGCATCGCCGCTGCCTTCCGCACTCAGGCGGACATTGTGGACGTGATGAACAAGTTCGATTTCGGCCTCATGTACCTGATGCAGGAAAAGTATGCTGAGGCTGCCGAGATGTTCGAGGGGTTCCTGCGCCACTTCAGCGACAACAAGGCTGCCTGGAACAACCTCGGCCTGGCCTATTACCATCTGGCCATCCGGGACCTGCCTCTGTCCCGCTACGCTCTGGCTGACGCCGTGGTCGAGTTTGAGACCAGTTTTGTCTTGCGTGGTGAGGAGCGAATAGACCCCGAGTTGTACGCCCGGGCGCGAGAAGCCTTAGAGGAAGCCCTCCGTTTAGACCCCACCTTTGCCGAAGCCTATTCCAACTTGGGCAACCTGTTTTTCATGGCTGGGGAGTACGACCAAGCCTCTCACGCCTATCGCGCTGCCCTGTTGCATAAGCCCCACTTCGCTGCGGCCGTGACCAATTACGGAGCGTTCTTGGCCACTCGTACCCCGAAAGGGCAGCCGGTTTCCGAGGAAGCCTGGGCCTTCTTACAGCAAGCGGTAAAGGATGACCCCAACCTGCCGGAGGCCCATTACAATTTGGCCCTGGCGGCCGAGAGTCGGGGCGAGAAGCAAATCGCCAAAGAAGCCTGGGCTACCTTCCTCACCCTGCAGAAGAAAGGACCCCGCATCGCCATCGCGCGGGAGCATCTGGCCCGCTTAGACCCCCAGCGAGTGCCGCCAGCCGAGGCTCCCCAAGGGCCTGCCGCCGCCGAAGAGCGGTTGGGCGAGATTAAGATAGGAGACCCGGCCGACAATGTGCGGGACAAACACGGCGACCCGGAGAAGGAGGGACGGGGGCCGGGCCGGGCGGTGGTGCTGTGGGAATATCCCACCAAGGGGTTGACGGTGGAACTGAAATTAGCGCGGGTGCGGCGCGTCGTCGCTGGCCCTCCGGCCTTTGGCAAATTGGGCACCAGCGCGGGGGTAACCGTGGGCGAGCCGGTTAAGCGGCTGTTGGAAGTGTACGGCCGGGCAACAGCGGTAAGCAAACAGCGCCCTTACGACATCTGGCTCTATCCAGCGCGGGGGCTGGGCTTCTTCATCGCCGCCGAGGAAGTGGACAAAATCTTCGTGTACGAACCTCGACCTTGAGGCCCACTCTCTCTCCTACCGAAACTCCACCCCTCACGCCCGCGGTAGGGGTGGACTACCTGTCCTCAAAGGATGGAAAGGCGAGGGCCTCATTCCAAAATCGTCAAGGCCAGCAGGGTCGGGGAAGCCTCGGTATCGGTGGAGAGGAACTCCACGTGGTGCAGCGGGCAGTCGGGGTGAGGATTGGCCCACTCTAAGGCGCGTAGGGCCACCGGCGCCCCGCCGCTGGTGGTGTCCTGCCAGACCAATTGGGCGCGGAGCGTGGGAATGGGGTCGTTCCAAGCGGTGATGTTGTAGCCGTAAATCAGTTCCTCTCGCGCCACGTGCCCATCTTCGTAAATTAGGCGATATTCCCCCACCTTCGTGCCGGCGGCGGTTTTCCAGCCGCAGGTATGCAGGAACACCAGCGACTTAGCCTGCCGTTCCACGGGGATGGTTACGGCGGAGGGCAAATGTCGTCCCGTCGTGTACAGCCCGCGCAGCATAATGCCTACCGGAGCGCCGGAGTTGGGCAGCCGGCCGATTTTGAACACCACCTCTCCCAGCCGCTGGGTGCCGGTGGGCAGTCTCCGCAGGTCGTAGGCCG
>DTZQ01000193.1 GCA_012961305.1 Armatimonadota bacterium
CTCCTACCTTCCAATGTTGGGATGGAAATATTTTTCCCCCGTTTCAATCCCGTTGTCTACCGGGCTTCTGTTTCTACGATACCCCCTAAAAGGCCAGGGGTCATGCGGGGTTGTCAGGCCAAATTCGAGCATCGGCCTTCCCACCCCTCCCTCGACCATTACCCGGTCTTTCCTCACCTCCTTCAAGAGGCCGTAAAGCCGCATGGTTACTTGCTTTCCCGCAAATTCGAGCATCCCCTGGGGTTTTTGCACGCCAACGATGCTCGACTCAGAAAGGCAGGTTAAAATTAGTATAGCACAAAACCCCTCTTTTGTCAAGAGGTAGGGCCAGAAATTTTTGGGGGATGGCGGATGGCTTATCGCTTATGGTCTACGGCGATAGGCAATAAGTAATTTCAAGGGACGAGGGGCGAGAAAATGGTCTGGCGATAGGCCATCTGCCATCACACCACGTAGGTGATTTCATCCACCGGCGGAGCCTTGCGCACTCCCAGATGTTCAATGCGCTGGTGACAGGCGGCACAGAGGGGAAAGTAAATCAGGCTGTCCTCCTCCAGATTGAGGAGGGCCTCCACCTTCGCCTTCAGTCGCAGCACCTGTTCTTGCCGCAGGTAGCACTCAAACACCGAGTACTGGAGCCGTTGGCCGAAACTCTCCAGCACCCTCGTTCCGTCGGTTTCCAACCGACTTGGTAAGCGTAGCCCAGGATTTTAATCCGGGGTGCGGTGGGGGCATTTCGAGGGGAGAAGCCCCATGAGGGACTTGGTAAGTGTAGCCCAAGATTTCAATCTTGGGTAGGTCTTGGAAATTGCCCAATTGCCTAATTGCCCAATTCCTCACTTGCCACCAATTCATACTTCCCCATTCCCATCACGCACCCCTTGCCTACGTGGGTGTACTGGCCCAGCAACAGGAAAGGCTGAAAGGGGCGCAGGTTCCCTTCATAGGTGACCGTGCCCACCAGCCCTCCCAGAGGCACCCGTCGTTTCTGCCGCCCCGAAAACCGAAACCACTCCTGCCAGCGCAGGTCGCTGTGCACCGTTTCCACCTCTTTGGCTCGGTTGATGAGGGCCTGGCGGTCGAGGGTCAAGGCCTCCTTCCCGTGCCGCGCGGCCAGGGCCTCAATTCGCCGCAGCAGGCGGGAGACTAAGGCGGCGAAGGGTATTTCCTGCCGCAACTCCCGGCTCAAATAGACCAGGCGGGTGTTGGTGAGCAGGCGCAGGGTTATCCGGTCGCCGGGCAGGTGTGCGGCGGCCTCCTGCACCTCCTCCCAGGTCACCGTCAGGAGTATATTTCGCAGCACACAGGTCACGTCCTCATAGACCACCTCCCGTTCCCCTCGCAGCGGGTGCACCACCGCCACCTCGCTCAGGTCGAACTTGCCCCGCTTCCGTCCCAAGCCCTTCTGTCCCAACAGGGAGAAGGCCACGATGAAGTAGGGGAGGTAATCCGTGGCTTGGCCGAAGAGGGTCAAGCAGAAGTGGAAGGGCTCGCCGGGGGCATATTCCCTTTGGTGCTCCAGCGGCGGTTCCAGCACGAAGGGGCGAGCCACTTCCTCTTGGGGTTGGGCGGGGTCACGGGTTTCAAACAGGTAGGCATAGGCGCAGTGGTGCAGGAGCACGCACTGCTGGCAGGAGGGCTGGCGGGCCACGCACACCAGACGGCGGAAGGCGTGTCCGAAGCCCCCGCGCAGGGTGGGCCCGGCGAAGGTTGGCAGGCCCAACGCAGTACGGGCGGTCAGGGTAAACTCGTATCGGGCAAATTGGAAGTTCATGTTCTTTTTCTCTTACCGCAGAGGGCGCCGAGTTCGCCAAGATAGTGCCGAGGGAGTCCAACTTTACCTTTTCTGTCCTCCCAGCGACCTGGGTGCTCATGCGCTTTCGCGGAGGGGGAGAGTGAGCCACGGTGAAAGCGCATGTCTCGAGTCTCCATCCCGAAAGCGGGCTTACGGCTCGACTTTGATGACGCGCACTGCTGGGTCGGCCTGGCACAAAAGGTCAACCGTTTGCTTATGACACGTGAAAAGCAGCACCTGACGCTTATGCGCGAACTCGACGATTGAACGTGTCGCTTCGCCTGCGCGGACATCGTCGAAGTTCACCAGAACGTCGTCCATAAGCACGGGCAAAGGTTCGGCATTTCGGTCGAACTGTTCAATCAGCCCAAAGCGGACCGACAGGTACAGTTGCTCACGCGTGCCGCGGCTCAGGTGAGCCAGTTCCAATCGGGCCCCGTCAGCCAGTTCGACGGATATTTCGCCTCCGCCCAGTGGCGCGATGATGCGCTTGTAACGTCCCTGCGTGATGCGCTCGAACCAGCGTTGAGCGTTCTGGATGATGGCTGGTTGCTTTTCGCGCTCATAAATGCTCCTTGTGCGCTCCAGCAATTCGAGGGCAAGGACTTTCACCGCCCATTCTTGGGCTGCTGTTTCGATTTCCGCCGCCAGCGCCTCACGCTTCATCAGCAACTGCGCGAGTTGGTCGCTGGTCGCGAGGCTCTTTATCTCGTTGCGGACTTCGCCCAGTTCGCGATTCTCCTGCTCTTGAGTGTGCTGCAGGCTTTCGAGTTGCTCATTGATGTGTGCCAACTTTCGCTGATTCTCCGCTGGATCGAACTCTGCCAGCCGCTGAAGAGTCTGTTCGAGACGTTGTTCACCCACCAGCAGTTTGATGGCAATCTCATGCTGGGAAATCTGTTCCTTCAGTTCTTGTCTTTGCTCAAACACTTTCGCACGGTGGCGAAAGTCTTGTTCCGTCTCGACGTCCGCCTCTTTCAGCAGTTTCCGCAATTCGTTGTTGATCTGGTTGTATCGGCGGTTCAGTTCCTCGGCTTCCTCTTCAAGTTCGCGAATAGCTTCAAGTATTGCTTCCCGTTTCGCTTTGACCTCGCGCGCCTCTGTCAGCCGTTGCCCCAGACTGACCACAACCTGCTCTGCGGGTGCATTCTTTGCTTCCCCCAGTGCTGCCAGCAGCGACTTTGTGTCCTGTTCGAACTGACGAATTCGTTTGCGGATCCCGGTTAACTCGTTGCGCTGCTGCTCGAGCGTGTTGTGCTGGTCGCGTGCACGTCGCGCTCGCTCGAAGAACCTCTGTGCCGTCTGGGGCATCAACTCAGCAGGCAAGCCTTTCTCCTGCAGCCACTGCTTCCACTGTGAGTGCAGCCGGTGGAAGTGCTCGTGCGCCTCTGTCAGCGCCTGCTGACGTTGTTGCAGCCGTTGTTCTGCGTCCTGACGGCCCTCTTCTGCTGCGGATACATCCGCGCGCAACCTGTTGCGCTCCCTGGCCCGCTGCAGACCCCTGACCACTTTGAATCTGTGTTCTTCCACCGTCTCAAGGCTTAACTGCTCGATGTCCTCAATGCCGGCAATCCGGGCAGCGCTCTGAATGCGCTTCTGAACGCCTGCCTCGCGCTCTTGCAACTGCGAGATTTCGCCTTGACGCTCAGCGATCTCCCCTTCTGCACGCTCGCTCTCGGCCTCGCGATGCTTTCTCCATTGCGTGAGACGCTGTTCGCTCTGTCTCGCAATGCGCCACAGCAGGACGCCCAGACCACCCAGCGCCAAGGTGAACATGAGCCTTTCGAAAGCGAACGATATAATCGCCTCAACCGCAAAGATAGCCGCAACGCCCCAGCACAGCCAGCATGGATATTTCGGCATGACAAAAGGCGGGGTTTCGGACTTTTGAAGTTCAAACTGCAACTGCTGGATTCGCTGCCGAACAGAGTCGATTCGCTGGCGGACGGATTCGTGCTCTGGGAACAGCCCGCATAATCGTTCCACCGCTTCGTTGCGCTGCTCCCACGTCCGCTCGTTGTCAGGTTCTATTGGCGGCGTCTTCTCCAACGCTGCCCGAGCGCGCTGCTCAGCCTTCTGGGCGTCCGCAAGCGCTTCCTGTGCGCTTTCAATCCGGCTCTTTGCTGCGCCCTTGGCCGCCTCCGCCCCTTTCAACTGCTCATCCCATTGCCGCACCTCTTGCTCCGTTGCTACCGACACAACGAACCTGGCTACGCGATCTTCGTCCCAGCCCGGACCCATCTCTTCAAGCAGGTTTTGCAACTTTCGTTCGGCCGATTCGAGTTGGGACTCCCGCCTCGGAAGCGCGTCGCAGTCGTCACGGTAGTTTTGGAGCCTCTGGTTTAATTCCTCGATTTTTGCTGCTGCATTGAGCACTCCCTCATCAACCATTAGTTGCTCCAGATCAACTTGTCTCTGCGCCAGTTTCTCTTGTTGGGACTGCAGTTGCTCGGACACATGTTTCCGATCGTTCAGGAGTTGATCGAAGCGCGAAAGTCCCTCATCGGGAAAGGAATCAACTGGCGGCAACTTCTCCATCTCTCTCCGCGCATCGCGCAGTTTGATGTACGGCCCATAAGCCTTGCCCAGCAGTTCATGGTAGCGATAGTCTCGCTCGAGTCCATCGATTTCGCCCCGGCGCCGTTCGATTGCTTTCTTCAGCTCTTGTTCCCGCCTTCGCAACCGCTCGTAAGTAGCCATGTCGCGATGACGTTCTGCAATTTCGTGGCTGTTCGTCGTCATCTGCTTAAAAAGCGCATTGAGCCTAGGTTTTGATGCCCTCCGCTTGAACAGGCTATCTCTGGTGTCTTGAAGCGAAGACATCACTTGCGCAAGAGAGACATCCCCAAGGCCGGTCGTGCCGCTGAGCAGTCGTTCTCGCAGTTGCTCTTCGTTGAACAGGTCGACATTGAAGAGTTCTTGCAGGCCGAAGGCGTAGACTTTCTCAAAAACGTCCTTCGTGGTCACTCCCAGCAGAGACTCCCACTGGTCAGCGAGCGACGAGCCATCCGCGTCGGTAACCCTGACAGACTCGCCCCTTGACTGCCGGTGACGCTCCAGACGCACTGCCCGGCCGTCCTGCAGCATCAGTTCCATACGCCCGCCGAGCCGCCCACCGTGCACAGGAGCATAGAGGTTCTGCTGACTGGCGCGTCTTCGTGCCGAAGGAAACCCGAAAAGCATACCGCGCACAAACGCCAGCAGTGTTGTCTTGCCTGCCTCGTTCAGGCCAAACAACACCTGCACGCCCCTACCCAGGTCGTTTAATGAATAGTTGTGAAATACTCCGAAACCGTCGATCCAAAGTTTGCGAATAATCATTCCACCATCTCTCCTATGAGCCGCTCAACGCATTGGCGCGCCGCCTGCTTGATTAGCGCCTTCACTTCATCTGGCTCTGGCAGTTTGAGCGATTGCGGTGCGCTGGAGTGCTGGTAGACTTGCCTCAGCAGGCTTTGCAGATTCTCCAGTTCAGACGGGTCTTCGCAAATGGTGTCGGCGAGCCTGAGCAGTTCGCCTATGAAGTCCTCTGCCTTCTTACGTGCCTCAAAGTCGATCGGCGGGAGCACGGATACCGCGAGCCGGTCGACCCACAGGAACGGCTCTCCCTCGGCAAACGTCTCGCGTAACTCTGTCAGCAGGTCTTGCTCCGCACCGGGGCGGTTGATGTCGGGAGACACACTGGAGTGGCCCTCCAGCCGCAGACGCACAATGAGCGAGCGGCCGGCGTTTGAAGCCAACATCTCAGCGCAGCGCTCGTGCAACCGGTCGCGGACACTGTCGAGTGAATCATCTTCGTTCACCGCTATAGTGTCCTGCGCGAAACGGATCAGGTCTGTCGGCAAGAACTGGGCGTGCGCCATTCCGCTTTCGTGTACCTCGACCAGGTAACAGCCGTGTTCACTCGGCTCGGCGATGCTGCGACCCTGTGTCGTGCCTGAATAGCAGACGACGGGTGCAGGTTCGTGCAGCACGCCGGGACGGTGCACATGGCCCAAAGCCCAGTAGTCCATGCCTGTGCGAAGCAGTTCGTCCATCGTGCACGGTGCGTAGGGTTCGTGACCTGTGTCGCTGCCGACATTGCAGTGGAGCAACCCGATGTGGAACAGTTGCTCCCGTTTCTGTCCGAACCCCGGCAGCAGGCTCTTACGCACCTCGCGCGTGGGATAACTCACACCCCACAAGACTGCCAGATCTCCACCATCGCCCGCGACGACTTGCCTTTGAGCGGGCGGGCCGGAGAAGATCGTAACCTTGTCCGGCCATTCCAAGTGTGCCACCCACCCGTCGAGCGGGTCATGGTTGCCGTGCACGATGTAAGAGCAGATGCCGTGCTCGGCCAACTTCGCCAACTCGTCACGGAAGAACAGTTGAGCGCCTAAACTGCGGTCCGCGCTGTCAAACACGTCGCCGGCAACCAGTAGAAACGCCACCTCATGTTTGATGCACGCATCTACGACGTTTGAGAACGCCCGCCGGGTCGCTTTGCGCAGGTGCTCAGCCAGCCGCTCGTTCGTTCGCCCAAGCCCGCGAAATGGGCTGTCCAGATGCAGGTCAGCACAATGGATAAACCGAAAGGTTTCCTTTGCCATCGTTCAAGTGCACATTCCTTTCTCAGAGCGGAACCACTTGTGTGCGCGCTGCTGATTGCTGAAATGTCACGCAGCCGTTTCGCTTCATCTTGGCTGTATAATAGGCAATTCTTCCCCTTTTTCATGGGTAAATTTTCCTCAGGACTTGCGCTGGAGGTATCGCTCCTTACAACAGTCCCAACTCAATCAACTTCCCAGCCGTGGGTTCGCCTTCTGGAGTCCAGCCCCGCTCGCGGTAGTATTCGGGCAGCATTTCATGCAGGCGTACCACTTGTCCCTTCGCCGGACCAGCGGGAATGGGTTCCTCCAAAATGCGCTTGGGCAGGGTGTCGTCGGCTGCGGTGAAACCGGCCTTGAGGTTCCATAGCCGCTCTAAGTTCCAAATTCTTTCGCCACAGCGCAGGACCACTTCCACAGTGTACTCCACCCCCGTCGCCGCGGAGAGCACCGGCAGGAGGTCTTCCAGCGTAACTCCGAAGGTGAGGAAGGAGCACAGTCCCGTGGCGTCCACCACAGACTGCACATCTTGCAGGTGTTTGCACAGGGCGGCTTTGCCTTCCGTAGTATGGGGGTCCAGGGGCTCTGGCATCCCGAAGACCTCGGCGAAGGCAGTAAAAGCCCGCAGGTGGCAGGCTCCCCGGTTGGAGGTGGCGTAAGCCACTCCCATGCCTTGAAGGCCTCGGGGGTCGTAGGCTGGAAACTCCTGTCCCTTAACCCCCATGTGCAGTTCAGGATGGCCGTATTTCTCCGCCAGGCGTTTGCTGCCCAGGGCCAATTCCTTCCCGAACCCCTCGCCGCGTCCCGTGGCTTCTACCATTTTCACCAGAGCCTCCCCGCTGCCGAAGGTTAGCGGCAGGCCCGTCTGCTCCTCCGTGAGTATGCCGCGCTGGTACATCTCCATGGCACAGGCCAGCGTCGCGCCCATGGAAATCGGGTCCAAACCCAACTCGTTGCACAGGTAGTTGGCGAACAGCACCGCGTCCAACTCGCCCACCCCACAGGCCGCGCCCAGAGCCCAGGCGTTTTCGTACTCCGGCCCTTCGTTGGCGTGCCAGTGCTGGGGCTTGGTGAGGATTTTGTAGCGCGATTCGCCCACCTTCGTCACCCGCCCGCAGGCGATTCTACAGGCAAAGCAAGCCTTGTTGGTGACTAAATACCGCTCCCGCACCGCCACGCCGTTGAGGTCTTCTGCGTGCTCGAACACGCCCTCCTGAAAGTTGCGGGTGGGCAGGGCCCCCACGGCGTTGATGGCGTCAATGGTAGCCGCAGTGCCGTACAGGGGCAGGTTTTCCCCCGTGGCCGGTGCTTCCTGCAACTTCTGATGCAAAGCACGGCAAGCCCGCAGGTAGGTTTCCGGGTCGGCAATGCGCACGCTGCCCGTACCCCGCACAGCCACGGCTTTCAGGTTTTTGGCCCCCATTACCGCTCCTACCCCGGAACGCCCGGCGGCCCGGTGTTTTTCGTTAATGATGCAGGCAAAGCGCACCAGATTCTCTCCCGCGGGCCCAATGCCCGCAATCCGGGCCTCAGGCACTCCCACTTCCCCCCGGATGAGGTCTTCCGTGTCCCAGGTGCTTTTACCCCACAGGTGGGAAGCGTCGCGGATTTCCACCTCGTCGTCGTAAATCCACAGGTACACTGGCGCGGAGGCCCGTCCCCGGATGAGCAGCAGGTCGTAGCCGGCAAATTTCAGTTCCGGCCCCCAATGGCCGCCGGAATTGGAGCCGGTCACCGCTCCGGTCAGGGGCCCCTTGGTTACCACCATGTACCGCGCCCCACAGGAAGCATGGGTGCCGGTCAAAGGCCCGGTGGCGAAGATGAGGACGTTATCCGGGCTGAAGGGGTCCACGCGGGGGTCCATGGCCTCGTAGAGGTATTTAGTTCCCAGTCCCCGACCGCCGATAAAATCGCGCGCCCAGAGGGGGTTCAATTCCTCCGCCCACGCCTCCTGGCGGGTCAAGTCCACCCATAGCAGTTTGCCCGTCCAACCGTAGAGCATGATTGGCTACCTCCCGTTGATAGCAGTTGGTTGGTTAGGTATTTCGCCGCCAGTTTTCAAATTCCTTCCCCTTCTGGCATTCAATTTGCATAATTGCCCAGGGGGCGTTTAGCGGTCAGCCTGAACGCTTACGTTTCAAGCAGGTCGGTAAATCCAAGGAAAGGAGTGTCCAAAATGAAGCGTACATTCTACTCCTACCGATTTTTCTTCTTGGCCTTAGCAACGGTTTGGGGGGTAATGAGTGGGTCAGCAGCGCAGGCCCTGCTGTTGGATTTTGAGGAGTTTGTTGGGGGGCAAAGGGTCAACAGTTCCCAGGAGGTGGGCATTTCTGCCCAGCCCACTTTTCCCCGCATTTACGACACGGCTTGGGGCCTTCCGGTGCATGACCAGCATGGGAATCCCGTTGACCTGGGGAAAGTGTTGGTGATTGCCAATCGGCCTATCATTGACCCACCAGAGCCACCGGAACCGCCCCGTCCGCCCATTGACCCCCCTAAACCCCCGCGGCCACCAGACCCGCCGGTGGACCCACCTAAACCGCCTCGGCCACCTATTGACCCGCCAGATTTACCCCGGCCGCCAGTCATTTTAGGAGCCGAAGGAAATGGGACTTCCCCTGGGGCCAACGTAAATGCGGGGCGCTTGTTCCCGCCGGAACTACCCATTGACCCGCCGCGGCCGCCAAAGCCTCCCCGGCCGGAACCGCCCGAGCCACCCCGACCGCCGCGGCCCCCAATTGAGC
>DTZQ01000194.1 GCA_012961305.1 Armatimonadota bacterium
ACCCATCACTCCCAAAGAGATAATAAGGCCAAATGAACCTAATGCAATAAATAGTTTTTTTAAATCTTTAGAGCGCGTATATTGAAAAAAGATAATGGCCAGTGTTGCACTTATCCGGTAGGCAGGGGTGCTCAGATACAAGTGCATCTGCCCGGGATATGAGGCCTGCCGAGCGGAGGAACTATGGGCGAAAATAAGAGTTCTATTTCGCAGGCTAAATCTTATGTGGAAATAGGTGAGTTTTGGAACGCACATGACCTGGCGGATTATTGGGAGCAAACGGGACCAGTCGAGTTTGAAGTAGATATTCAATCAGAAGCAAGGTACTACGCGCTGGACCGCAACTTATCAGCCAAGATGTCGGAGATTGCGCAGCAGCGTGGCATTTCGGTAGAAACATTGCTTAATCTGTGGGTGCAGGAAAAGTTGCAGGAACAGATGACCCAATTGACCTCAACGCGGTAGGCGAGTGTACTTTGCTGGCAACTGCCAGGCATGGTGCCAGGCCCGGCCTCGGAAGTGAACCTGTTGGGCGTGCTCCGGGCTTTGGGTAACTGCATATCGCCCGGCCGTTAGCAGTAGGTGTACCGTCTCTCGGAACAGCAGCAGGGCCTGTACTCCTGCCGCCGCCCGTGGGCCGTGATGCTGGCGAAAATAGCGGTAGGCACTGCTGAGGGCTGTTAGGTGCACTTGCTCGCCGGCCTGCCGCCGCGTGCCGCCCCAATCGTGAATTACCTGCGCCCGAGGCAGGTAGTAAATTTTCCATCCGGCCTGCCGCATGCGCAGGCACCAGTCCAAATCCTCGTAGAACAGAAAGTAGCCCTCATCCAACAGGCCCACGGTTTGGAGCACCTCCCGCCGTACCGCCAAACAGGCGCCGGAGATGACCTCCACTTCGGTCGTTTGCCCGTAGTCCCGCTGCGGGTCGAAATTGAGGTCCGGCGTCCACAGGCGATACAGCCCCGTGACTTCCAGGAAAAACCTTTTCAGCGTGGGATGAGGCGTGCCGGTGGGCTGCAAACGACCATCGGGGAAGGTCAGACGGGGGCCAACCGCACCGGCCTCTGGGTGGGTGAGGAGGAAGTCCACCAGGGCATCGAGGCTGCCCGACTGCACGCGGCAGTCGGGGTTGAGCAGTACCGCCACCTGCGTCGGCACTTCCCGCAAGGCTCGGTTGTTCGCGGCGGCAAAGCCCAAGTTACGGGAGTTTACCAGCAGGTGCACCTGGGGGAACTCCGCCCGCACGCGGGCCACGGAATCGTCCTGCGAAGCGTTGTCCACTACGACCACCACAAACGGGTGGCGCGGTGGGGCCGCATAGATGGAGGCCAAACAGTCGCATAGCAACTCAGCACTGTTCCAATTGACGATGATGACGGCTAAATCGTGCATTAGGCCCTTACTCCAACTGCCTTGGGTCTATGATAGGGAGTTGAGATTTGCTCATCGTCTAAAGAAGCGTAAAAACCTTCGGTAGGGGTAGTTTTGCAAAAGTCCCCTACATTTTACCCCTTGGATACGGGCTTTGTCAAGTTCCATCTTGGGTTCAGGATTGGGCCTGGGCGCAGGCGACGTAGATGAGGCCAGCGTCGGTCCGGCCCCAACGCCGGTCAGCCCATCGGGCCAGAGGATAGGCCAGCGGGTAAAGCAGCAAGTACGTCGGGAAGCGCAGGGCGAAACTCAAACGGGTCAATCCGACCGATACGGCGGAGTTGAGTACGTACTGTCCGGCCTCCCATTGAAATCCAACCTCGCTCAACTTCTGGCGCAAATCCTCGGGAGTGTAGTAGCGCACCACTGCGTAACGACGGCGGTGGGTCTGGAGGAACTTTGCCCCCAGGCCCGGCCAGGTGAAACTGTCCACGCTGAGCACCACTCTTCCCCCCGGACGCAGGATTCGTTGCATCTCGGCCAGAGCCACCACATCCGCGGTGAAGTGTTCCAACGCACAGACCGCCACCACTTTGTCAAAGGCGGCTGTTGGAAAGGGCAAGTGCTCGGCATTGGCAACGGTAAAATGGCTCCTCTGCGAGGCGAAAATGCGCTGCGCGGTGGCCATGGCCCCCCGATGCATATCCAACCCCACGACCCAGCAACCCTTCCGACTCAGCACCGCCGTATAGTAACCCAGCCCGCAGGCCAGGTCGGCAATGCGCTCGCCCGGCTGTGGTTGGAGGTAGGTCTCAATGGCCTTCCACTCCAACGCCCGCACAAAATGCCACCGATGCCAATGCCGATGGAAAAAGTCCTTCAGGTCTCGTTGCCAATTGTCCAGAGGCATAATAAAATACGCCAAACCTGGTTGACAGAGCCCTCACGGCGGAGGTTGATTAAATTGATGGTGTTGCCCTTTCCTGCATAGATATTGCGGATGCGACAGCCGCAGCGCCCTTAACGGCCTGGCGAGGTTCCCCGCAGTTTCCGTTCCCACAACTTGAGTTGCTCAATCAGGTAGTACTGCGCGTTCAGCAAGCACACCATTAGCCCCCAGATGCCATCGCGCCAGCCGCCCCGAAGGAAGTACAGGCGAAAGAACCCCACTAAGGGCGAAAGGGCCACTTTCAACCGGGTGCGCCAGGTGAGGTGAACTTGGCTCAAATCCGCTCGTTCTGCGTCGCGTTCGGTGTAGTAGTTGACCTTGTGGAGCCAATCTTCCACGGTGGAACAGGTGTAGTGGTCGTAAACCTGGGTTAAGCGTCCCTTCCGCCGCCCGGTGAAGGTGAAGTCCTCATGTTCCGTGCGCACTGGGTAGCGGGCCGTACCGCGTTTGAACAAAATCGTCCGCCAGTGATAGCCGCTCTTTACATCGGCCACGACCGCATGGCGAATGCGATGGCCGAAATAGAACACCCGGCTGGGCACAATGTAGGCATCGTTTTCGTCCTCCTCCCGCGCCAGCACCTTCTCCTGGATTTCCCGCGCCAGTTCCGAAGTCACTACCTCGTCGCTGTCCAAGCGCATAATCCAGTCGCCCCGGGCCTGTTCTATTCCGTAGTTGACGTTGCCGTAGATGTAATCCCGCCGCTGGAAGAAGCGGACGTTGGGGTAACTTTCGCAGATTTCGCGCGTGCGGTCGGTACTGAACATGTCCACCACGATGACCTCGTCCGCCCAGGTGAGGGCGTCTAAACAGCGGCGGATGATGGGTTCCACGTTGTAGGTGGGAATAACCACCGAAATAGTTTTGACGCGTTGGGTGCTCATCGGAGACGACACTCCAAAATGAACTGACAGGCCAGCAGGGTGGGGAACCAAGCGGCCAGTCGGTCGTCCACTGCCCGGAAGAAGTTTTGTCCCCAGGGCAGCCGCCCCAAGGTGGCGCGGAACGGACGGGATTGGGTCAAATTGGCCGTGGTTTCCCACCGGATTATTTGCAGACCCGCCTGGGTCACCAGTTCAAGGGCCGTTTCGCGGGTGAAGAAGCGCAAGTGGTCCCGGTCAAACAGGCCGCTCTCCTGATAGCGAAACTGACCCCGCAACAGAGCCCAGCGAATGCTGTAATTGGCAAAGTTGGGCAGGGACAACAGCACCCGCCCTGTGGGGCGCAGGTAGGGCCGCACGCTCCGCAGCGTGTGCCAGGGGTCTACCAAATGCTCCAGCACATCGGCGAAGAGCACTACCTCGAAGTGATTTTCCGGCAACCCCAGTTCTGCCAGATTATCTGCGTCGGCAACGATGACTCGTTCGCAGAAAGGCCGCGCGGCTGCTGCCAGTTCAGGGTCTATTTCGATGCCCGTTACCCGACAACCCTGGGCCTTCAAATGCGCCGCAATCCAACCGGCCCCACAGCCCACGTCCAAGACGATTTGGTTGGCCCCTATTAGTCGCACCAGTTTGGCCCGCGCGCCCCAGGGGTCCAGCGGCGGCAGGGCTGCGTCCCCAGAGGAAACTGCAGGAGTGTCCGAGGCTTTCCCCGTCATCAGCGGTCCCTTTCCGTGAAGCGCCAAAGACTTTGGACCTCCATCCATTTCTCTAAGTGTCCTGGGCACTTCACCAACAGGCAACATGTTATGGTGACCTATTCTGCCGCGTCCGCCAAAAATACTGCCAATCGAGCCAGCAGTGGTACGGCCCCAACAACAGGTCTAAAGGCACCAATCGGAACCGTCCCTCTTGCCAACTGCGGAGGGCGAAATACCGTGCCCGGCGCCAGTAACGCTCCCATCGCCGCCACAGGGCCGCCACGTTGGTGGGCGGGGACAACTCAAAAAAGTACCACCGCCAACAGGCGTGCAGGGCGGAACCGGGCGTGTCCCGGCGGAGGTGCTCCGCTCGGGCTGCCGGGTCGTAAACCAGCCGTCCCCCCCGCGCCCGCAGCCGGACCCCCAGGTCAACGTCTTCGTAATTCGTTCGGTACTGCTCATCGTACCCACCTACCGCCAACACCGCCTCCCGCCGCAGGACGGCGTTGGAGCCGAAGAGGAAGGGTGCATCGGACAGCAGTTCGTCCCCGAAATGCTGGGGCAGGTGGAAAGCCCGCCACTCGTCCGCGAGGGCGTCTGTGAACCGTTCCCGTAGGTTCCCTCCCGCCCCGACCACTTCCTCCGCCGCGAACCACCGCAGCAGCCGCTCCAACCAGTCCGGGGCAGGCACACAGTCGGCATCCAAGGCGGCAACGAACTCCCCCTGGGCAGCCGCCAGGGCGGTATTGCGGGCCGCAGCCAAACCGCGGTTCTCCCCGTGCCGCAGGAGACGCACCGGATAACGGGTCGCAATTTCGCCTGTGGTGTCCGTACTCCCGTCGTCCACGACCAGAATCTCATCCGGCGAGCGGGTTTGCCGCAGAACTCCGGCCAGGCATTCCTCCAAATACTCGGCCGCGTTGTAGCAGGGAATGTAAAGCGTAACCGACATGGGCCAGCCCCCGGTGGCTTATGGGTTGTAGCGTGGAGACCGTTGAGCAGAACGTCCACAGGTTAATAGGTCAATGGGTCAATTGACCCATTGACGATTTCTTAACGAATTGGGGGAGGAGTTCGCCTCCTGCAAACTGGCGGTGTACTGGGCCAATACTTCCTCTGGGGGGCCGTCAGCCCGCAGCACGGACTGGTCCAACCACAGCACCCGGTTGGCCACCCGTCGCACCGCCTCCAAATCGTGGGAAACGAAGAGAATCGTTTTGCCCTGGGCTTGGAACTCCTCAATTTTGGCGTAGCACTTGCGCTGGAACAGTTCATCGCCCACCGCCAGCACCTCATCTACCAGCAACACATCGGGGTCCACGTGCACGGCCACGGCAAAGCCCAACCGCATCATCATGCCGGAGGAGTAGCCTTTGACCTGGGTGTCAATGAAAGGTTCCAGTTCCGCAAAGGCAATGATGTCGTCCAATTTGCGCCGGATTTCCTGCCGCTTCATGCCCAAAATAGTGCCGCTGAGGTAGATGTTCTCCAAGCCGGTCAGTTCGGGGTGAATCCCCGTTCCCAATTCCAGCAGGGTAGCCACTCGTCCCCGCACCCGGAACCGGCCCCGCGTGGGCCGATAAATTCGACCCAAAACTGCCAGTAGCGTGCTTTTCCCGGCCCCGTTGCGGCCCACAATGCCCACGGTTTGCCCGGCCGGGACTTGAAAGGTCACATCGCTTAGGGCTGTCAGCGACTCCACACTTCCCCGCCGAGCCCGCAGGGAAAGCCACTGTAAAACTGCCCCTTTGAAAGTCGTCGCCCGGTGCACTAACCGAAAGGTCTTCCACAGGTGTTCCACTGCGATGGCCACTTCGTCCATAGCCTACAAACGCTCCACCAGTTCCCATTTGTAGCGGTTGAAAACCAAGTATCCACCCACCGCCACGGCCAGACTCACCCCCAACGCAGCCAGTAAATAGCCGCCGGGAAAGGGCAGGGCCTCCATGTTGGGAATGCGAATCGGCGGCAGGAGCAACTTCTGATAGGCCACTAACACTGCCGCAATCGGATTCAGCATGTACCACTGGTAGAGATGCTCTGGCACCTTCTCCACCGGGTACAGGATGGGCATGAAGTAAAACATCAACAGCAAAACGACGCTGACCATGTACTTGATGTCCTCGTACAGAACGTTCAAGCAAGCCACGATAAGCCCCAGGCCCAAAATGAGCAGCAACTCCGTGAACACGATGACCGGCAGTAGCAGGCAGACCCGCAGCACGTCAACTTGCTGGGGGAAGATGCGGTGGTACATCAGGTAGAGGAAAGTCACCACCAGGGCGATGCCGAAATGGATGAGGTTGGCCAGCACCGAGGCCAGGGGAAGGATTTCCCGGGGGAAGTACACTTTGGTCACCACCCCCGCGTCGTAAATCAGCGAGGAGCAGGCGTCCAAAATGGCCACGCTGAAGAACGTCCAGGCGAACAGCACGGGGAAGAGATAAGCCGAGTAGTTGGGAATGCCGTGGCGCATCATCACCTTCAGCACGTAGGCTAAAATGGCAATTTGTGCCAAGGGCGTAATCAGCGACCAGGCAAACCCAAACAGGGAGTTCTTGTAGCGCAGGCGCAAGTTCCGGCGCGTGAGTTGCAGCAGCAGTTCGCGATAGCGCCAAACTTCCTTCAGTTCATCCCACAGGTTCATGGGCCTCATGGAACGCAAAGAGGTGTTGAGGTAGGGGCGTTTTAACCTCTACACCTCTTAACGTCTACACGTCTTAATAGTCGCCAGGCCGCGCGGGGACGACGGAGCAGCATCCACCCTGCCCGCCAGGGTTGAGACCGCAGTTGCCGTCGCAAGACATGGTCGCCCCACGCCTGTACCGCCTGGTGGTAGGCTCTCTCCAACTCCTCTCTGGTCAGGTGCGCAGTGCGCATCACCGCCCTCCCCGCCCCGTCGAACTCCGCCCAGTCCGAGGCCAGGAGGAAACCCCGTCGCCGCAGCATCTGGTAATAAGCGGTGCCGGGGAAGGGGGTGGTAAGGGAGAATTGTACCGAATCAGGGTCGAGTTTCAGGGCGTAGTTGATGGTCCGCCGAATGGTTTCTTCTGTCTCCCCCGGCAGGCCCAAGGTGAAAGTCAAGTGGACTTTAATGCCCAGTTCTTTGGTGATTTTGACCGTCTTCTCCACCGTCTTTAAAGACAGCCGCTTGCCACAGCGGTCCAAAATCTCCTGCACCCCCGATTCCACCCCGTACTTGATGGCGTACAGGCCCGCCTCGGCCATCGCCTCCAGCATTTCCCGGTCGCAAGTATCGGCCCGCGCCATCACCGCCCAGGGCAGGTTGAGACCTCGTTTCTTCATTTCTTCGCAGAGGCGCAGAATACGCCGCTTGCCCAGGTCGAAAGTATCGTCGTCGAAGTAAACGGAGCGCAGGTCGTAGCGTTCCAGACACCAGACAATTTCGCCCACCACGTCCACAGGGTTGCGCACCCGGTAGCGATGGTCGCGGTACATCACCTCCGGCCAGAGGCAGAATATGCAGGCAAAAGGACATCCCCTGCTGGCCCACATTTGCAGGCTGGGCTGGGGTAGGTCGGCGAAGTTGTCGCGATAGTTCATCATGGGCAGGAAGTGCCGGGCCGGCCAGGGCAGTTCGTCCAAGTTGGCAATCACTGGCCGGCGCGGATTAACCCGCACCGCACCTCCCTCATCCCGATAAGCCAGGCCGAGCACCGGCCCCAAGTCCCCGCCTGCCTTTAGCGTTTGTACCAGTTCCCGCAGGGTGTATTCGTACTCCCCCAACAGGACGAAATCCACCGCCAGGTTTTCCTCCAGTACCGAGTGAGGCAGGGCGGTCACATGGGGCCCGGTCAAAGCGATTTGGGCGCCGGTGACTTCTTTAGCCGCAGCCGCGATGGCCAGGTCGGAGGCGATGGAGGGAGTGGAGGTTTCTAACACTATCAGGTCCGGGCCAAACTCCTGCAGGCGGGAAAGGAACGGGGCATCCTCCATTCCCTCCGCCACCGCGTCCACGAGCAACACCTCCACGCCTGCCCGCTCCAATACCGCCGTCGCGTAGGCCAGGAAGAAGGGAAACGGAAGGTACGGGGGAGTTTTCTCTCCGCGTCGCCGGGGCATGGTGAAAGGCCACCGTGACCCGGCCCGCACGCCCCATCGCCCCTCTTTTCGCCACGGCGCATTGCCCAGAAAAACCCGCATCGGCCTCCTCGATAAAACGCGGGGAGGAGGGATTTAACCCTGCCTAAGAACCCTTACCCCTTATCTCCAATTCCGAGGAAGGGGAACGAGGAACCTGCTGGTCCTTTTCCCGCTGCTCCAACCAGGCGCGAACTCGTTCCTCTCCCCGCATTTGGAGAACTTTCTCCACACCGAAGTATTCGATGACTTTTCGGGGGTCAAGTCCGTACTCTTCTCAAGTTAGTTCCTTCATGGTCAGCCTCCAGAGGAAGTTCCCCCAGTTGAACTTCTTCTTCGATAATCAGTCAATCACCGTAGTCCTGCCGTAAAAATTGCGCTAACAGCGGAGCCAACGAATAGCCATCGCTCTCTCCACCTCAAACTACCCATTTCATTATACCATAACCCCCTCCCTTTGGCAACATCCTCCAGCAGGGATGTTGGACTGAGGCGGAGGTCAGGCCAGTAAATCTGGTGCAGCATGTATTCCATTAACGGTGAGGTTTGTGGCTGTAGGTTCCGGCCAGTGATTGATTAACCTCTCAAATACCTCCTCAAATCTGCGCGGTCGTACACCAGCAGCAACGGTACATCGTCCACCATCACCGCAAAGGCCGGGCGGGCGTTGCGCAACAGCCACCGACAGGGGGCATCTAATTCGCCCCAGCGGTTGTGAAATACCAGATAATCGGCTTGGGCCAATTGTGCCCGGTCCCCGCCGGTCAGCCGCAAATCGCTCCGCAAGGCCCCCGCTCCCTGGTAAAACCGCAACATGGAAACCACCCCCGGCGGATGCACGTAAATCACCGCCCCCGGCGGGGCGTGCCAGTTGAAAAAGGACAAACTGCTCTGATAAGTGTCACCCCAGTAGGTAGGCTCCAGCCCGGCCCGTGCTGCGCCGCGCACCCCACCAATGAGGGCGTTGTAGTAGGACAACTCGTAGGGATGCACCTGGGCGGTGCTTACTATCCCCGGCAGGAGCAGCAGGAGCCCCAGAAGGACGGTCACCTTGGCCGGCCAATGGGCGATGTGTCGGACGCTTTCCACCTTCGCCAGCCAATCCCTTACCCTCTGGGACACCCAATCAAATCCCCATCCCGCCAACACCGCCAGAAATGGCAAGGCTGGCAGGAACAGGCGTACCCCGTTGTACTTCGGCGTCCCCGGCAACATGAAAGCCCCCAAGTGCACGAGCAGGCACAGCCCACTCAGAGCCACTGCTCCTACTCTCCCGACCTTTTTTTCTCCCTGCCCTTTTCTCCCCACCCCCACCGCTGCCAGGAGGAGGACAACCACTGGCGTGGTAAGTGCGGTCATCACCAGCGGATAATGCCAGGGTGCATAGGTGTACTCCCGTCCGAAATAGAGCACCCCGATGGGATAGTGCTGCAAGTGGTAGGAGAAATAGTCCCGCAGGTGGGCCAGAGGTTCGTACCACAGCCAGGGCCAAAGGGCCCAGAACACCACCGGGGCGAGGATGAAGCAGGCCAGGGCACATTTGAGCAGGGCCTTCCGCCGGGCAAACCAGCCCCACAGGAACAGCGGCCAGGGAATTAGCAGGGCGTTAATTTTGGTGGCCAGCGCCAGGCCGTATCCAATCCCCAGGGCCCCTGTCCAGCCCCAGGAGTTGGCCCGCATCGCCTGCCAGAAGAGGGCAGCGGTGAGCAGGGCCAGAGCCGCCATAGGCGCGTCCAGAGCCAGCAGGTGGGCATGGCCAAAGAACCGGGGCATGGTCAACAGGGCCAGAGCGGCGAAGCCGCCAGCCGCGCGGCTGCCGGCGGCGGTGAGCCAGAGATACACTCCGGCTACCGCCAGGGCAGTCAGCAACATAGCGGGCAAGCGCACTGCCGACCATTCACCCACCACCGGCCCCAACCCGTGCAACGTCCAGGCGCTCAACACTTTGACCAGCGGCGGGTGCATGTCCCGGTCCGCCTGCGTGGGGCCGGCATTGTGCCAGTAGCGGTCGAGCACTTCGGTCCGAAAGGAGGTCATCAGGTCGCCCCGGAAAATGCCTCCCAGAGTTTGGAACCAGCCCCAGTGGCGCAGGCTCACCGCTGCGTACACGGGTTCATCGTAAGTCAGGCCAATGCCGTTAGTCGCCAGCAGTAATAGGAGCGTCAATCCACCCAACCCAACAGCGATGCCCACATCCACCTTCCATCGGCTCATGCCTACGTTTTATCCTCCCCTCCTTCCTTCTCCCCCTGTGCAGGAGGAGAGAGGGAGGTAGCAGCCAGTCGCTCCTTAGCCCGCTGCACGGCGTACAGTTCGGGATAGCCCGCTGCTGCCTGCTGGTAAGCCTCTTGCGCTTCTGCCACCCGGCCAGCCCGTTCGTACACCTGCCCCAATTCGCACCACCACCGAGGACGCTCAATTTGGTGCGGGCAGGCTTCCACGACCTCCTTTAGCCGCCCTATGGCTTCCTCCCAATGTTCAGCCTCGGCCGCCGCAAGCCCGCGACAGTAGCGCAACAGCGCGTGTAAAGGCCTGTGCTCCGGCAGAGTTTGCAACACCGCCTCCGCCAACGCCAACTGCTCCCTGGCCCGCTCCTCCTCCCCTTCGTGGGCATAAATGTGCCCCAGGAGCGCGTGCGCCGCCGCTTTCAGGGGCTCGGCCACCGTAGGCCGGTGCAAAGCCTGCTCCAAATAAGCCGCC
>DTZQ01000195.1 GCA_012961305.1 Armatimonadota bacterium
CCGGCGCCCTCCGGGTGCTGGAGGAACTGGCAGCGGCTTACGGCGACGAAATTGCTTTGGGTGCGGGCACGGTTTTAGATGCTGAAACCGCGCGAGCCTGCATCTTGGCCGGCGCCGAATTTATCGTCAGTCCCATTACTGATGACCGGGTCATCGAGGTCTGCAAGCGGTACAGCAAAATTGTCTGTCCCGGAGCCCTCACCCCTACTGAAGTGGTGCACGCCTGGGAGCGCGGGGCCGACATTGTCAAAATATTCCCCTGCGACAACGTGGGAGGGCCGGCCTACATTAAGGCCCTCAAAGGCCCCCTGCCCCAGGTGGAGATGATGCCCACCGGCGGCGTTACGGTGGACACGGCCGGAGAGTTCATCAAGGCCGGGGCTACCGTGGTCGCGGCCGGTTCTGCGCTGGTAAAGGGCGAGTGGGTTAAAGAGGGCAACTACGAGGCCATCACTGCCAACGCCCAGCGGTTCATTGAAGCGGTCCGCACCGCCCGGGCCGCCGGCTGAGGTGACCTCAGGCCAGCGTATCCCAGAGGTCTAAGTTGACTGCTCCCTCTACCGGTCGCTCGGCAAAGAAGTCCTCCAGCGCTTGGAGAGTGCTCTCCCCAATGCGGTGATAGCCGTAGAACCCGGCCCCTGCGCAGTGGGGGGTAATGTACACGTTGGGCAGACGGCGCAGTGGATGGTCTGGCGGCAGGGGTTCCGGTTCGGTGACATCCAAGGCAATTAAAAACCGTCCCTTCCGTGCCTCCGCCAGAAAGGCTTCCGGGTCGAAAATCCGCGGCCGGGCAGTGTTGATAAGCAGGGCCCCCTCCTTTATTTTCGCCAACAAATCCGCTCCTACCAAGCGGTCGGTCTCCGGCGTCGTAGGATGGTGGAAACTGATAATATCACAGGTGGACATCAAGGTCTCCAAATCGGCCTTCTCCACCCCCAACCGTCCGGCTTCCCACTCCGACAGGTAAGGGTCATAAACCAAAATCCGTACGTCAAAGGGTCGGAGCAGGCGAATAACCTCCCGTCCCACCTTGCTGGCGCCGATAATTCCCACCGTACTGCCCCGCAGGAACTGTCCGTTGCGCGGGATGGTGGGATGCCTCCAGGCCCCCTGCGTGCGTACCGCATGCCAGAAGTTGTACCAGTGGCGGCTTACGGCAATCATGAGGCCGATGGTGGCCTCGGCCACGTTCAGGGCAATTGCCGCATTGGCGCTGAAAATGACAATGCCCCGCGGCCGCACGTATTCGTTTAGCGTGTCGCCGGGGAAGAGGTACTTTACCGAACCGGCCGAATGGGCTACAATCCGCAGTCGGTCAGCCTTTTCCCATACTTCCTCGGTGAGCGGCGGTGTGCCCCAGCCGGTTACCAAACCCTCGAAACCAGCGATGCGCTCTGCCAGTTCCTCACTGGTCCAATTCCGTTCCCCCTCGTTCAGCGTCACCTCAAAACGCCGCTGAAACCGGGCGAAAGTTTCCGGCCGGAACACCCGTTCTGTATGGGCGGACACCGGTGCATACAGAATTTTAGGCCGACCCATGGTCCAACCTCCTTCGCTAAATTAGTGGCTCTATTTTACCACTCTATTGGCCATTGTCAAGTCATGAGCCTTGGGCTACCGCCGGTCGGGGTGGTAAACAAATACTCCCATAAAAGCGACAGAGCACCGGAGGGTTCTGATGCTCTGTCGGGTTCTTTTTGCCAGGCTACGTCTCACCGATAAGGTCTGGCCCTCGGAGGACGGGTTGGCGGGTGAGGGGAAGACTGAGGGTTCCTTCTCCGGCGCCGTTGAGCCTCTCGCCGGGCCTTTTCGGCTTCTCGACGTGCCTGCTCGGCAGCCCGGCGGGCTCGTTCTTGCGCTTCCCGCCGGCGCCGTGCGGCTTCTTCTCGCTGGCGGCGCATTGCTTCTTGGCGACGGCGCCTTGCTTCCTGGCATAGTTTCTCTCTTTCCCGCTGACGCTGCTCAGCGCCTCTCCGGGCCCGGTCGGCATTGTGACCTTTGTTGGGCTGAGAGGGCCGAGCCCCTTTATTGGGCCGCTCTGGCCGGTCCGGTCGCTGCGGTGGATTGACCAGTTCGGGAGGGGACGGTTTCACCACTGGCGGGGGTGCATGGGCCATGCCGTATGATAAGGAAAGAATCTATTATGGACGA
>DTZQ01000196.1 GCA_012961305.1 Armatimonadota bacterium
CCAGGGCCTCGTCCGTCTGGCCCTCCGGCAGGAGCACGGTGGCCAGGAAGAACAGCGGCGTAGCCCCGGCCGTAGCCACATCGTTGGCGTTGACGTTTACGGCGTACCAGCCGATTTCGTCGGTGGCGAAGGTGATGGGATCGCTCTTGGCCACCAAGTAGCGGTCGCCCGCATCCAACACGGCCACGTCCTCTCCCAGGCGCGGACCCAGGACGACCCGCTCGTGCTCGGAGACAAAGTGCCCCAGCAGGCGGGCCAGCACCTCCGCATCCAATTTGCCCACCGCAAACGTTCGGCTCATTTCTGATAGGGCGGCTTCCTTTAGCCGCCGGTCAAGTTCTCCGCCTGATTCCGCGTGTTTCTGTAGCTGTCAACGCTTCGGCGACAAGCGCAAAATCCTGTTGGCGGCAGCCCGCCGGGCCGCGTCGTAGTCGGCGAAGTCCCACCCCTCCGGGGCCTCCTCCCCAACCTCGAAACTGGGATTGGGCAGGAGGTTGGCCAGTCTGCAGCAGCCAGGGAACCGGAAGTGGTCGGCATTAGTACTGGTTGTTAACCCTCCCTTCTGAATTGTACTCAATTGCTGCCGAAAAGTCAAGGGACAAATTGACGGGCCTCTACGGATGCTTCGGGGGAGGGGGTGGAGTTTAAGGGGGTCAAGGTAATTGCTCCGACTGCCCTCTCACTACCTGCCAAACAAAGGGCAGAAGGGCCGCAGCCAGGGCCGCTTTAAGCCCATCGCCCGCCAGGAAAGGCAACAACCCCGCCGCCCACACCTGCCCTTCACCGACGAAGTGGGCCAGCCAGGGCAAGCCGCACAGGTAGATGACCGCATTGCCCAAGGCCATGCCCAAGAAGGTCCAACTTACCCGCCGGTCCCAGCCCCGCTCGGCCAGATAGCCGGTCAAGGCTGCCGCGGCCACGAAGCCGAACAAATAGCCTCCGGTCGGGCCCCAGAGCCGGGCCATTCCGCCCGTGGCGCCTGCGAAGACCGGCAGCCCTGCCGCCCCTTCAACCAAGTACAGGACCAAACTGGCCGCCCCCCGCCGCGCGCCCAGAGCAAAACCCACCAACAGCACTCCAAAGGTCTGCCCCGTAATGGGCACGGGGGTGAAGGGCAGGGGGATGGCCACCTGCGCCGAGAGGGCTACCCAAAGGCTCCCGCCCGCTATTAGCAGCCAGTCGCGCCACCAGGCGGTGGCCGAAGCCGGCAGGAGAACTTCCGCCAGAGTCAGGGAACGTCCCTGGATGCTCATTTGAGGACCTCCTTCACTTGACCACCGGCAGCAGAATGTGCGAGGGGTGAGCCGCATCGTGGTAGATGGTGTTGCGGGCCTTAACTTTGCGGGTGGGCTCCAGCGAAAATGGCTCGCCGGTGTTGGGATTGACGGCAAAACGCGGGTAATTGCTGCTGGAGATGTCCACCCGAATCCGATGGCCGCGGTTGAAAACAAGGCTCGTCGTCCACAGGTCAATTTCGAACTCGTACACCCGTCCCGGCTGGAGCAGCACCTGGCGGTCCAGTCCCTCGCGGTAGCGGGCGCGGATGATGCCGTCGGTGACCAGCATGGAGCGGCCATCGGGATACACGTCGCACAACTTGGCGGTGAAATCTGTGTCCCGCGCAGAGGAAGCGGCCCACAGATGTACTTTGATGCGCCCAGTGACCTCGACCGGTTCAGTCAGGGGGGCGGTGGAGAAGACCAGTACATCGGGGCGATTTTCCGCCGGGCGTTGGTCCATGGGGCCGGCGGGCAGGTTCAAGTTCTGGCCGCCGATGGTGGGTACAGGATTCTCAGGGTCGAAAACATAGGTCTGGGGCGGTTCCTCTGGGCCGGGTTTTTCCCAGGTCAATCGGTTTCCGGCCCGCAGGTAAAGGGGCGTGGGCGTGGCGGGAACTGGCCAGGTGTCAGCCGTGCGCCACTCGTTCCCCGGTGCCTGGGGGTCGTCCACATCGCCCATGACGTAATAGCGCACCGGCGGCTCGTCCATGATGCCATTATCCTTGCCTTTGAGCCAGTAGTCGAACCAGCGCAGCACGCCCCGCAGCAACTCCTCCTCCGAGACCTGAGCGTTTTCCGGGTACACCAGTTCGCCCTGCTCCCGGCGGCCCAAGCCGTGGGTCCAAGGGCCCATGATGAGTTTCTGCCGACCCCGCGCGCCCACATCGCCTCGGGTCTGCCGGGCGACGAAGGCATCAATGGTGCCTTGGCAGAAAATGTCGTACCAGCCGCCCAAGTGTACCGCCGGAACGTTGATGACTGGGGCCCGGGCAACTGTGTCGTAGAGCCGCCAGAGGTCGTCGTAGGTGGGATGGGCTAAGAACAGTTCCATGTTCTCCGGCGGGAACTGATTGCTCTCCAACCAGCCCTGGGCCAGAGCCTTCCGAAATGCCCCTCCCTGGAAGACGGCCTCGGGGAGCAGGCTGGCCGCGGCTACGGCGATGTACTGGCAGACCAAATGGGGCGGGCGAGCCCCGGCCATGAGGTTCTGGGTGATGCCCATGGCCGAACCACCGACGGAGCCGATTTTGCCGTTGCACCAGGGCTGCCGGGCAATCCACTCCACGGTCTCGTAACCGTCTTGGCGTTCACCCCAACCGCAGTCCAAGAAGGCGATGGCAGTGCCTTCGGAGGCGAACCGCCCCCGCATGTCCTGAATTACCACTGCATAGCCGGCCCGTAGGGCCACTCCCACATGGGGCTGGCCGCTCCCTTTGCCGTAGGGGGTTCGGGTCAGCAGGACCGGAAACGGCCCTTTGCCTGGGGGCAGGTAGATGTCGGTGGCCAGGCGCACGCCGTCGCGCATGGGCACCATTACCGTCTCCCTGCGGCCAAAGGCGGCCAGGGCGAAGGAAATGGCCATCCCCTCTCGGGTCAGGTCCACCGGCTTCACTTCAGGTCGCAGCAGGTCAGCCCGCCGGGGAAGGCGGCCGGCAAAGGGTACTCCCGGGTAGATTTGGTTCTCCAGATGCCCTCCGCCGGTGAAGACCACGACGCGGTCTAAACCGGGCAGGCTGCGGGGCACTTCGAGGGTGAACCGCCCCTCTTCGTCGGTGAAAGCCACGGTCTCCGCCGGCACAGTTTCCTCGGCCGGGCCGGGGCCAATTTCGGCCAAGCGGCTTGCACCCACGGGTACGCCAGCCAGGGGTTGACCACTGCCGGCCTCCGTCACCGTGCCCCGTAGGCAGACCACTTCAGCCTCCAGACAACCGCCCAAACTGCTCCCTACGATGCTCAGCAACATCATTCCCAAGAAAAACTCCCATCCTTTCATCGGTTTTTAACCCTCCGGGGAGGAGTGAATTATACTAATTGTCCCTTCAAACCTCATGTTTGGCATCGGCATTGCAGGCGCAGGCTACGATTACGCGCCCAACTCCTCAATTTAACCTTGACCGAGTACCACTCTTCCTGACAGGGCCTCGCTGCCTCTATCAGTGACTACTCAGCCGGAGGCTGATATTCC
>DTZQ01000197.1 GCA_012961305.1 Armatimonadota bacterium
CACTTCCACCACGGTCACTCCGGTCGGCCCCGGAGCAAGCGTAGCAAAGGGCGCGTTAACCCAGTTGCCGCCGGGCTCTCCCTGGGCCGCCGCGAGACCACTCCCCAGACCCAACACAAGCCCTCCCACTATCCCCCCCAGACTGAACTTCAACCGTTGCATCTCTATCGCTGCTCCTCCCGGTTACTCCTCTACCGTGAAGCGGGCGATGGAAGTGAAGGATTCCGCCGTCAGGTCGCGGAAATCCACCGCATTGTCGGCGATGACCACCCAGTAGTAGGTCCACCCCTTAGCCAAGCGGGGGGCCACAACTCGGGTGTCCGGCGGGCGGATTAAATCGCTCTCCCACACCGGGGTCAAGCCGGTGCTGGGGAACCGGTCGAAAATGTTCACCGTGTAGGCAGCCGCGCCCTCCACCGGTTCCCAGCGCAGCAGCGGGGTGGCGGAAACCTCCTCCGCCCCGTCGGCCGGGGAGAGGATGTCGAAGGGAAGCAAGGGAACCACGGAAACCACCTCACTGCGTTCACTCTCAAAAGGATGGGAATTGTAGGCTGTCACCCGGTAGTAGAACCGGGTCTGCACGCTCAAGTCGAAACTGAGGTCGGCTCCGATGAAAGCGAAGGGACTGGTCACCTTCGCCACCCGCAGATAACCGTGGCCGGGAAACAGGCTCCGGTAAAGCCAGTAGCCGGTCACATCTTCAGCGTCCACCGGGTCCCAAAACACGTCCACCTCGATGAGCGAACCTTCAGGGGGACGTCGAGAAAGCAGGGGTTGGGGGGAGAATTGCTCCCCAAGCAGGTCCAGTCCCTGGGCCCAGCGCCGCCCCCGGATTCCGCCCCGCCGGAGGTACAGACCCCGCCGCAGGGACAGATAGGGTTCCCGCCAATTCCGACTGCGGGTCACACCGTGCGGGTAGGTCAGGGCAATGGCTTCCACGTTGGTTGGGGCCTCCGGCCGGGCGTTAAAGGAAGAAACCAACTGGAATGCCACCTCTACCGTGTCTCCTATCAGCACGTTCACGGTGCGAATTTCGTTGGCGAACCCTGGGGCGCTGGCGATGAGGCGCACCCCTCGCCAGGGGGAGGGGACTTCGCCCAGAGCAAAATAGCCGGTGGTATCCGTGTAGGTCACCAGATGGACGATGGCCATATTTCGGTCCGGCAGCAACAGTTCCGCCACTACTTTCGCCCCCGGGAGGGGAAGCAACTCCTCATCGGTCACCCGCCCAATAATCTGTCCTGTCTGATTTAGAGGGGCGACTACGATATGGGCATTTTGGGCCAGCCGCTCCTCGGTTCGGCTGCCCACTCTCACCCCCGTGCGCACGCCCCGCAGTTGCTGACCTTCTACCCCTACCACTGTGGCTACCAATTCGTACTCTCCCGGCGGCACATTCTGGAACGAAAACCCGCCCTGTACGCCGGTATGGGTGGTAGTAGGCACTCCTTCGGGCACCAACCCGTGCAGTTGAACTTCCGCCCCAATAACCAGTTCTCCGTTCAAGTCCACGACGAACCCGGAAATCTCACCTCCCGCGGGAGGCAGCCCTGGCTGGACGACAATGAGCACCTCAGTGCTCTGGTCCGCGGCCACCCGCACTGGACTCTCCCCGCTCAAGGTGTTCGTGGGCTGCAATACTGTTGCCGCCAGCACGTAGTTGCCCGGCGGCAGGGCCTCAAAGGAGAACCGCCCCTCCTGGTCGCTTGTAGTGCTCAGGGCCGTTCCCCTCACGGTCACAATGGCCTCTGCCATCGGCCAGCCCGCATTGTCCACTACCCGCCCAGAGAGGCTGCCCGTCGGACCTATGTCCTCCTCTCCCACCGTACCACACCCTCCCCCAAGCATCCCCCCACCCAAGGCAAGCATAACTCCCCACAGAACCCAACGTTTCATGGTTATATCCTACATCCTGTATTATACCCTCAGTACACCGCTCCCAAACTGGTATCGAACTGCTGGCCGAACTGACCCACGCCGAAGAAGGTCAGGGCCCGGGGAAAGGCAGTGATGTTCACGTCAATCCGCCACTCACCTCGCTGTTTGCTGTAGATACCCAACAGTTGCACACAGTCCAGGTCGTAGGTTAGTAGCAGGTCGTTGAAAGTGACCTTGTTTCGGCGTCCATCGTATTCCAGAGCATTGTCTATCCGCCAGCGGCGGCTCAGTTGCCAACCCAGCAAACTGCTCACCCGCCCCAATTTCCCCCTGCGGGGGTCGTAATACAGGCTTCCGCTCCACTGCAGACGCTCCGGCAGGTCGTAGTAAAAGCGACTCCGCACGGTGCCCAACCCCCGCCCATGAAAGTCGTAACTGGTGTTGAGTTCGAAGCGAAACCGGAGGGAAGGAATGGCCCGCAGACGCACGGTCAGGTAGCGAAACCGCGACAGGCGCGCATCGTAGCCGGAACTCAGGGCAAGTTCCACCCGGTCTTTCACCGCGTACAGGGTGTCCAGGCTAAGGGAATTCTGGCGGGCTCGGAAGTCGAATCGGCTCAGGGGCGAATAACCCCGGGGCTGCTGGTAGTTGTAGTTCACTCTCAGCCGCCAGCCGCGGGCAAAATAGGAGGTTAACCCCAATCTACCGCCCAGGACATACTGGGCGGTGTTGTCGCTGTAGAAACTCTGGCTGAAGCGGAGGTTGGCGTCGTACCAGGAACGCGCTCCCAGGGGTACTCGACTCGCGTTGAAGTAGAAGTCAAAGTTGGTACGGAACACCCGCACGTCCACGGGTTTCCCCTCCCGCCGCCCAATTTCCCGGAACTCCCCCAAGTCGAGGGCCAGGCGGGTGTTCACCCGCGGGCCTAAGTTCCACTTCAACTGCCGCCCGGTGGTGCGGAAGGTCAAGCGCGGCAAGGTGTCCGTGTGGGGGAAGAAATCGTCCTGGGTGTAAGTATCGCCGTCGGGGTCGAAACGTCGCTGGTCACGCAGTTCCCAGGTGAAATTGGGCCTATCGCCCCTAAATTGTATGGTCGTGTCCAACTGTTCGTCGTGCACTCCCGCCCCCGCCCCGAAAACCGGCCGGCGCGTATAGTTGGCCCTCAAATTTGCCCGTATCCCTCCTCCCCAAGTGAGGCTCTGGTTGAAAGTGGCATAACGGCTTTCCCGCCCGTCGCTTCGCTGGAGCCGCAGGCTCCAGTTAGACTGCTCCCGGCGCGTAGTGTGGCTCAGCCGCAAATCGGCATTGGCCTGGCGGATGGTGCGGGTGAAAAGGCTGTTCTGGCTGTAGTTCACGCTCAGGTTCCCGCGCCAGGCGCGGGAGAACTCCTGCTGGTGGCTCAGGCGGGCGTTAAGCGAGTTGGTCTCGAAGGCGTAACGGACATCTACCATCCCCTGCCCGCCTCGAACTGCGTAATTATGCTGCGCCCCGGTGCGCAGGCCCTGCTTCTCCAACAAATCCAAAAACACCGTCCCATAGCCGCGAGCGCCGGACTCGTAGTGGTAGCGAGTTTTGAGAAACCAGCCCTCTACGTCGTTGCGACCGACTTCCGGGACGAAAGGGAACTGCCGTCGGCGAAAGGGACGCAAGGGCAGGACCAATTTGGAAACCGCCAGCAGAGGGGCTCCAAAAACGTACAGTTTGGCCCCCCGCAGGGTGAGCCGCCGGCCGGGGTACACATCAGCCAAGCGGCTGGTGATTTTGTACACCGGCTTAGCCGGGTCGCAGGTGGTCACCGTAACCTCACGAGCCAAAAAGTGCTCCTGCTCCCGTCCCTCTATCTCCCGGCCCAAAACGTACACCGGCTCGGCTACTCCCGGCCCGAAGAAATCGGGGCTGAGAGCCGATGTCGCCTCCCGCATGAAATATTCCCGCGTGTGCAAATTGAACCGCAGTTCCTCTCCGTGAACGGTCTGTCCCCGCCAGATGACTCGTACTTGTCCCTCTCCGGTAAGCAGGTCTCGCTCCCGGTCTAACTCCAAACGGTCAGCGTACACCTCCACCTCTCGATAGCGGAAGCGGACGTTCCCGTCGGCTATGGCATGCTGTCCGTCGGTGCTGAGTTCAATGAAATCGGCCGAAAGCCGACCCCGGTTATCGGGTGCCCCTTCCCTGGGGGCTGTTTCCGCCCTCGCTTTCCCTCCGCCACTCAGCAGCAGGCAAAGAATGCCACTACCCGCCCAGAACTTTCGCCCTAACCCATCCAAGCCTTGTTCCCTGGTAAGCAAACGGACAGGGATAGCCACCAGTCCCGCAAGGAACCCGTTAACACCCATAGAGAGAGGCTGCTCTCCCCGCCCGCTACCCTTTACGCCCCACCCCTCACGCATCCGGTTAAATTAGTACCCCATCAGTTTAAGAGCCTCGTCCCGCGAAGCGTGGTTAGTGCGGAAGAGTCCGCGCACTACGGAAGTGAACATCTTGGCGCCGGGCTTGCGCACCCCCCGCATGGAGAGACAGAGGTGTTCGGCCTCCACCACCACGATAACTCCCTGGGGGTTTAAGCCCTCCACGATGGCATCGGCGATTTCCACCGTCAGCCGCTCCTGCACCTGGGGCTTGCGGGAGACCGTGTCTACCACCCGCGCGATTTTGCTCACCCCAGAGATGCAGTTGTCTCGGGGTATATAGGCCACATGGGCCACACCTATGAAGGGGAGCAGATGATGTTCACAATTACTTACCAGCACGCCGTTGGCCAAGAAAGTTTTATGCGGGGAACACTCGAAGTTGTACATTGTGTACGGCTTTAATGTGGTGCTCTCCCGTTGAACAGCCACAACCCGGTGCTCCTTCGCGGTCACTCCTGCTAATACCGCTTCTAACAGGTTCCCCTGAGGTTCAGGCGGAAA
>DTZQ01000198.1 GCA_012961305.1 Armatimonadota bacterium
AGGCGGGGGGAAGAAAGGGGGGGTCCCCGCAGGCGGGAAGAGAAGGGATGTGGCCTGCATCAGCAGGGGCCCTTTGAGGAGTGATTGACCGTGAAGTGGATTGGGCGAATTATTGGACTACTAATAGCAGGAGCATTGGGAGGCGGGATTTACCTGACCCTTCATCGAGAGTCAGTTACTTTGGTAACGGTTCAGGGTTCAATAACTGAACTGGCGGTCAACGCTCAGGGTTTGCTCTGGCTGGAAGGTTCTCCCCAGGGTGATTCGGTCTCCCTATGGCTTCTGCCTCAACCTCAGGCCGCGGCCCGCCGTTTAGCGGAGGGGTCTAACCTGCACGACTTGGTCCTGAACGGGTCAGAGGTCTTTTACTTCCAGGAAGAAGGGAATGCCAGGGGTCGCCTGTGCCGTTTAGCCCTTCCTGCTGGTCCGCCGGAAACGCTGCTCAGCGACCTGATTTATCCTGCTGGTCTGTGGGTTTCGGAGGCGGAAATCTACTGGACCGAAACTTTCCCTCGTGAGCCGCCGGTGCCTCATGTTCCGCTGTTAGGTTCCTGGTCGGTACTACGGGTCATGTCGCGAACTGACAATTCGGTGCGGACGGTGGCCTATCTGGAAGCGACGGGAACCCGCTTTAGGGGGCGTTTGTTAGGAACCTATGCGGGACAGTTCTATTGGCTGGAACAGCGACGGCCCCGGCCGGGGAAGGGAATTAGTGCCGTTAAACGGGTGCCCGTAGGGAGAGATACCCCCTGCGTGGTAGCCCTAATGCCGGGATTGCAGGAAGCCTTGCTCGAGGGAGAACGTCTTTATTGGACGGAACCCTCAACGGAACTGACCCCCGCTCTATATGGAGCAGCGGTGTATGTCTATCGTTTGGACGCCGAGACGGTGAGTTTGCGCACCGATTGGCTAATGGCGGGAGGAACATTGACAGCCCATGAGGGGTTGGCGTGCTATGGCGATGGAATAGGCTGGTGGCAACTTCCCTCCCGCCTGGCACCGGCCCGGTTAATAACCGAAGTACCGACCCCCGGCCGGCGAGCACAGGGGGTTCTGTACCGAGGGGCGCTTTACATAGTCGTCCGCTCTTTGGCCAATGAAGGCAGTCGCATAGTACGCCATCCTTTGACTTGGCGGGCCACGCTTCGCTGGCTGCGGCGACGATGGTAAGGAAAGGAGCATTATTCGTGCGGAAACAAGTCTCACCGACGGTGGTAGCGGTGTCCCTGCTGGTTACCTTGGGCATCATTCAGGCCCTCTACTGGCGGGGATTGCTGTCCAAACCTCCCGGAGGCGAAATGGAAATGGGCGGAGGGGGTGGAATGGAGATGGGCGAACCCCCACCCACGGGCTTGCCGGGGGTACAGGTGACCACTCTGGCCGGACGGCCAGTGCCAGGACGAACCGATGGCCCCGGTTGGGCCGCCCGGTTCAATGGCCCCTCAGCGGTGGCCGTGGACCGTCAAGGAAGGGTGTTCGTCACCGATAGCCGCAATCACAGCCTCCGCTGCATTACTCCCTCAGGGGCCGTAGAAACGCTGGTGGTGGGAGGGCCGATGGACGGACTGATGCTCCCCTCCGCCGGAGAGGAAAGGCCTCGCCTGTGGAACCCTTCCGGCTTGGCCGTGGGGGCGAATGGCACGGTGTACATCGCTGACACTGGCCATCACCGCCTTTGCCGCCTGGAGCCTGATGGTACTCTATCCGTGCTGGCTGGAGACCCTGGGCCCCGGGACGAATCCGGTTGGCCCCAGGGTGGCTTTCGGGATGGAAAGGGTTCTGGGGCCCGGTTTCGCTACCCTCTGGGATTGGCCTGCGACCGGGAAGGATACCTATGGGTAGCCGATTTGGGCAACCGGGCCCTACGGCGGGTATCCCCGACAGGAGAGGTTGTTACCGTTGTCGGGGGGCCTCATCAGAGCGTTTTTACCACCCCTTGTGCCGTAGAGGTTGAGGCTGCCGGGCGCATTTACGTTGCCGATGCGGGTCGCCACGCAGTGTTGGAAGTTACGCCGGAGGGGCAAGTGCGGCCTCTACCTTTGCCCCGGCCGCCAGAGAGGGTTACAGTCGCTGCCCTTATGGCCGCCGCTGACCCCCTGCATCCGGCTCCCCGCGGAGTGCGGCTGCTTCAACCGACGGGTTTGGCCATCAGCGCAGAGGGCACGCTCTACCTCACCGACGCCGCTGTGCACTGCCTTTTTCGCGCTACGCCGGAAGGGGAACTTACCCTGCTCGCCGGCGCCTTTGACGAAACTGGCGTGCCAGGCTATCTGGACGGTCCAGGGAACCAGGCTCGCTTCGCCACCCCCTGCGGGTTGACGATAAAAGGGGGAGTGCTTTACGTAGCCGACTTTGACAACCATTGTGTACGAGAGGTGAGAGGTATTTTGGTAACTACTCAGCCGGTTCAACCTGATTGACC
>DTZQ01000199.1 GCA_012961305.1 Armatimonadota bacterium
ATTCAGCCGGAGTGGCGGAATTGGCAGACGCGCCTGACTCAAAATCAGGTGAGGTTCACCCCTCGTGCCGGTTCGAGTCCGGCCTCCGGCATTACTCCTCAGCCTCCATGAAAATCCCCATGCGCCGGAACTTATGATAGCGTTGTTCCAGCAGTTCCTCCACGGGCACAGAGGTCAAGTGGTCTAAGGCCCGCAACAGAGCCGCTTTCAGGGTTTCGGCCATCGCTGCGGGGTCGCGGTGGGCACCACCTAAGGGTTCAAATATAATTTCGTCAATGAGTTCCCACTCCAGGGCATCTCGGGCGGTCAACTTCAGGGCCGCGGCGGCTTCGGCTGGGCCTCGCTCCTCGTCGTGGGGCCAAATGATAGAGGCACATCCCTCGGGCGTGATGACCGAGTAAAAGGCGTGCTCCAACATCATGATGTAGTCGCCCACTCCGATGCCAATGGCTCCGCCGCTGCCGCCCTCGCCGATGATGACCACGATGATGGGCGTGGGCAGGGAGAACATCTCCCGCTGGTTCACCGCGATGGCCTCGCTGACCCCCCGCGATTCCCCGTCCACCAAGCAGTCCGCCCCCGGGGTGTCCACCAAACATATAATCGGACGGCGAAACTTGGCCGCCAGCCGCATGACCCGCAGGGCTTTGCGGTAGCCCTCGGCCTTGGCCTGGCCGAAATTGCGGTACTGTCGCTCCCGCACGTTGCGACCCTTCTGATGTCCGATGATGGCCACTGGCCTCCCTTCCAAGAAGGCCACTCCAGCCACGATGGCCGGGTCATCCCCAAACCGCCTATCGCCGTGCAGTTCGAAGAAGTCCGTGCACATCCGTTCGATGTAGTCCAGGGTATAGGGCCGTTCGGGATGGCGGGAGAGTTGCACTTGGTCCCAAGGGGTGAGGTGGGAGAAAATCTTCCGGCGCAACTCCTCCGCCCGCCGCTCCAGAGCCTCAATTTCCGCTGACCTATCCAAGCCCTCTTCTGCGGTCAGGCGTTTGAGTTCCTCTATTTGCTCCTCCAGTTCCCGCAGCGGTTTTTCCAACGGCAGACTGCTCCTCATGCCTTTCCTCCTCTCCTGCGGGGGTCGTTTTCTCCTCGAATCGGGCCTGCTTCCGTTTGGGCAGGAAAGCCCCTACCCTGGCACTTTCTCCGGCTGGGGTTCCTCTGCCGGGGCCGCCACCGGTTCCCGGCCGTCATCAGAGGAAGGCAGCACCCGGGCCTGGTCGGTAGAAAACCGCAAAAGCAAGGCCAAGGTACTGCGCAGTTGGGGGCGGGGGACAATAGCGTCAATCATGCCGTGTTCCAGTTGAAACTCGGCCTTTTGGAAGTTGGGGGGCAGTTTGAGGCGGTAACTCTGCTCGATAACGCGGGGGCCGGTGAAGCCCACCACGGCTTGGGGTTCGGCCAAGATGATGTCTCCCAAGAAGGCAAAACTGGCCAATACCCCAGCCGTAGTGGGGTCAGTGAGCACCGTGATGTAGGGCACGCCGGCCTGGTTTAGCCGCCCGGCCGCAGCGCTCGTTTTGGCCATCTGCATCAGGGAGAGCAATCCTTCCTGCATCCGTGCCCCGCCGGAGGCACAGAACAGGATGAGGGGCTTGTGCTCTGCCACCGCCCGCTCCATCAGCCGCGTAACTTTCTCTCCTACTACGCAACCCATGCTGCCCCCACGAAAGTGGAAATCCATTACCCCCAACAGCGCAGGCCAGCCCTCGATAGTTGCATAGCCGGTCAGAATGGCCTCTGGGATTTGCAGTCGTTGTTGGTCCCGCCCCAATTTGGCTTCATATTCCGGGAAATCCAACGGATTGGCCGAAAGCACCTGGGCATCCAACTCCCGCCAACTGCCGGGGTCGGCCGTAATGGCTATCCGTTCCCGGGCCGTGAGGCGGTAGTGGTACTGGCACTTGGGACAAACCTGCAGGTTGCTTTCCAGTTCTTTGCGATAGACCAACTGATGGCAGGAGGGGCATTTGTCCCAGAGGTCCTCCGGCAGGTGACGGGTTTTGACTTCCCGTCCCCTCCGCTGCTGCCACCATTTCTTTAACATGGTATCGCCTCCTCAGATGGCCTGCGTGGTCCCTACCTTCCACCTCTTGACAAAAGGTCTAAAATGGCCTACAATACAGGTAGGCAGTAATTGGCAAAGTTCCGTAGAGGAGCAGGTTTTATGAACCTCGAAGAACTGCGCACCGCAATTGACGAAATAGACCGGCAACTGGTAACCCTCCTGCGCGAACGGGCCCGTTTGGCCCAGCAAATCGGGCAGGAAAAGGACCGTCTGGACCAACGCGTTTACGCGCCCGAACGGGAACTGGCGGTTTGCGAACGCCTGGCTGATTTAGAGGTGAGTCCCCTCCGCCTCGAAGCCCTCCGGGCCATTTACCGCGAAATAATTTCCGCCTGTCGCGAGGTACAACGCCGTTTGGTGATAGCCTTCTTGGGACCGGAGGGCACTTTCACCCAAATCGCCGGGCGCCAGGTTTTCGGTTCTGGCTGCGAGTACCGCCCTCTGCCTTCCGTAGCCGACGTGTTCTACGAGGTGGAAAAAGGGCGAGCCGACCACGGCATCGTGCCCATCGAAAACTCCTCTGAAGGCTCGGTGCGCGAAACAATGGACATGTTCCTCCAGGCAGAGGTGCGCATTTGCGCCGAGGTGTACGTGGACATCCACCACTGCTTGCTGGCCAAGGGGCCCCGGGAGCAGATTAGGGTCCTTTACTCCAACCCGCAGGCCTTGGCTCAATGCCGTCAATGGCTGCGCACCAACCTGCCGAAGGTGGAACTGGTAGCCACCACCAGCACGGCCCAAGGAGCCGCGCGCGCGGCCCAGGAACCTCAGGCAGCGGCCATCGGCACCTCCCTGGCGGCCGAACTGTACGGCCTGGACATCCTCGAAGCCAACATCGAGGACCAGGCAGGCAACCGCACGCGGTTTTTGGTTTTAGGGCGGGAGGACACCCCTCCCACCGGACGGGATAAAACCTCCCTCATCATCTCCACCCAGCATCGGGCTGGAGCCCTTTGTGAAGCCCTTTCCGTGCTGCGGGACCATCAGTTGAACATGACTATGATTGAATCCCGGCCCGCGCGGTACACCGCTTGGGCCTACGTGTTCTTCATTGATTTTCAAGGTCACTTGGCCGAAGAGCATGTACGGCAGGCCCTGAGCGAATTGGAAGAACGCTGCCTGTTTGTGCGAGTCCTGGGCTCCTACCCGGAGGCGGGCGACTGAAGCCGTTCAGCCTCCAGAATGGTCTGCAGGCTCTTGCGGGCTTCTTGGGAAGACTCGAAAGTGGACAAGTCATACAGCCGGGCGAACAAATCCTCATGTTTTTGCCGCAAGACGCCCATACGGTAGTGGGCATCCACGTCCTCCGCCCTGACCTCCATGCCCCCCTTGCTGATGAACTCGTCAATTTCAGCCACCTCCACACTGCTGGTGGGGTCATTTCCCACCGCCAATTTGAGCAGGGCCGCGCTGATGACTTTGTGGTCGCGAATTAGCAACAGCGCAAGGCGGTCTGCGGTGGTTTCTATGGCCTCCAGCCAGGGCCGCAAGAAAAAAGCGTACAGAAACAGAGGGAAACCCAGTAGGCGCAAAATGGGATTGCCGGTCTGAAGGGTCAGGGCGAGGGAACGCAGGGGGACGTGGCGGGCGTGCACATGCCCAATTTCCCGGGCCAGAAGGGCCTGGAACTCCGTTTCGCTCAAAAGGTCCCGCAGCCGTTGGGGGATGACCATAAAGAAGGGACGGCGCAGGCCCCGGGTGCGTAACTCCAGGGAATCCTCCTCCACCACATAGGCCTCCGGCTCTTTAAGCCCCAAAGGCCGGACGAACCGCTGGAGAACCTCCCGGATTTCCGGGAAGTTGGTGGGCATGACCTTGATTTTCAAGCCCTGGCGTATCAACCGGCGCCGCTGCTGGCCTATCACCAGGGCAACTAGGATGAAGGACAACACCAGCCAGCCCACCCATCCTAAAAGCAGGTTGTATTTCTTCAGGCCCACAAAGACAAGGGCCGGGAGGACGAAAATAACCGTCGGTATCACAATTCCCTGCAAGAACGCGGACTCCTCGGCTTCCCCCCGGTAGTCCTGCGGGCGCAGGGTGGGAATTTTCCGGGGCCGAATTTTCAGTTGCACACCCATCAGGCAGCCTCCTCGGTTTGTTTCTGGCGGTCGGGGATGAGCACACCGCCGGAAACGATGAGTTTAACCCCCTCGTCCACAGATAAGTTCAACTCCATGACCTCCTCTCGGGGCACTAATACCAACATGCCGGTCATGGGCACAGGGGAGTAGGGAATGAAAATGTGCATCAGTTCTTTCCCCGTCCGCTGGTGTGTTTCAGCCATACCTTCGGCAGTGATAAAGCCCAAAACGTACACTCCGGGACGAGGGTACTCCACCAAAACCACCCGCTTGAAAGCGATTTCCTTCGGCGAGAGGAGCAAATCCACCACTTGTTTCGCCGAGGGATAGATTATTTTCACCACCGGGATTTGAGAGACTAAGGCTTCCCCGTAGCCAATTAGTTTCCGCCCCACAACGGTTGAACCCACCACCCCCACCAACAGGATTAGCCCAATGCTGAGGATGACTCCCAACCCCGGCACGGCATAGAGGGGACTGTCCTCCGCCAAGCGGTGGAGGTGGCGGCCAATGAAAGTGTTAAGGAAGTTGAAAATGGCTCCCAGGACGTATAAAGTCACCAGGAGCGGGATGGTAATAATCAATCCGGCCATAAAGTAGCGGCGCAGCAAAGAGAATCTCATGGTTTCTCACTCTCCCCGCCGGGTTACCTGTACGCGGTGGGCCCGGCCTTCGGCCACTTCCAAAATGCTCATTTCCAGTTCATGCCAGGTCACGGTGTCCCCCACTTCCGGCCGACGGCCCAATCGGAGGGCCACCACTTCTTGGACCGTATGCCCTTCCTCGCCATGGAGAGCCACTCCCAACTGCTCCTCAATCTCCCACAAGTTAGCCCGTCCGTCGGCCAATACGGTGCCGTTCACATTGCGCCTCACTTCCCCCGGCCTTAATTCACCTGCCTCCTGCTCCTGGGCAGAGACCTCCCGCAGGGTCACTTCCAAGGTGTCAATGCGCTGACCATCCAACTCCAACACTTTGAACTGCAGTTGCAGATTGTCCGGCGTGGTGTAAGTCACCACTTCTCCCACTTCCGGCACCCGCTCCGCCAACTTGAAGACAAAACCGCCCAAGGTATTGTAGTCCCCCTCCGGTAAGTCCACATCCAAGGCTTCTTCGAAGTCGTCAATTTCCAACCGTGCTTTGAGGATAACCCTGCCATCGGGCTGGATTTGCAGCAGGGGTTCACCCCGGTCGCTCTCATCCACAATCTCTCCCACAATTTCCTCCAAAATGTCCTCAATGGTCACCAGGCCAGAGGTGCCTCCGTACTCGTCAATCACAATGGCCAAAGCGATTTTGCGGGCCTGTAACTCCCGCAACAAGTGATGTATTCGCTTGGTCTCCGGGACGAAATAAGGCTCCCGCATCAGTTCCACCAAACTCGTGCTGGGCCTGCTGTGCAAGGCTTCCAACACGTCTTTGGCCCGCACTATGCCCCGAATGTTGTCCCGTGTTTCCTCATACACCGGCAGCCGCGAGTAACCGGTTTCCAAAATGGTCCGAGCCACTTCGGGCAGGGGGGTATCCAACGACACACAGACCATATCAATCCGGGGCACCATGATGTTCCCAGCGTTTTTCTCCGGAAACTCCAGAATTTCTTCAATCAATTCCCGCTGTTCCGGTTCAATTACCCCAGCGTCGCTGCCCATCTCCAACATGACCTGAATCTGCTGGGGAGTGACAATCTCCTGGGGAGTTCCCGGACGTCCTCCAAAGAGGCGCATGGTCCTGTTGGCTATGCCGGTGAACAGCCGGGAGACCGGCCCCAGAACCCGCAGGGTCAGGAACATAAAGGGAACCATCCGCAGGGCAGTCCGCTCCGCGTTCTGCACCGCCAGGCTCTTGGGCAGGATTTCCCCCAGGAGCAAGTACACCGCAATCATCCCCACGGAAATCAAGTGGACATACTCCGGTGCCCACCGATAGGCTAACAGGGTAGTAAAGGTGGCTCCGATGATGATACAGCAGTCGGTGCCCACAATTAGCGGTCCCAAGAAGTTCTCCGCCCGCTCGGTCAAGCGACAAACAGCCTCTGCCCGCCGATTGCCCTGCGCGGCCAAATGACGCAAGCGCGTCCGGTTGCAAGCCACGAACGCTGCCTCACTCAGGGAGAAATTGTACACTCCCAAGAGACAGAGCAGTACAATTGCTGTCTGAAGGCCGTTTAACCAAGGGTCATCGCTCAAAGCACGTCCTCCCCTCCTTCCCTCTCTTCTTCCTCGCTTGCCGGAGGGGGTGACTGTCGCTGAATGCGTACACTTTCGATGCGTTTCCGCTCCCCATTCACCCTCTCCACGGTAAAGCGCAGGTCCCCATAGGTTACCTCCGTTCCCTCCTCCGGCAACTGGCCCACTCGCGCCAGCAGGAAGCCGGCCAGAGTGTCGTAGTCCCCCTTCGGGAAGGTCACCTTCAAATCACGCTGCAATTCATCAATGCTGTAACGCCCGCTGCACAAATAGGTCCCCTCCTCGCCGGGCACGGGCCGCAGTTCTGGCTCCGCCACATCTTCCTCATCCAAAATGGAACCGACCAGTTCTTCCAAAATGTCCTCGATGGTGACAATGCCCTCTACACCCCCGTACTCATCTATGACCATGGCCAGCGAGACCTGATGACGCCGCATTTCCTGTAGCACCTCACTAAGGCCCGTGGTTTCCGGCACGTGCAGGGCCGGAGGGAAACCCAAGTGCTCCAGCACTTGGGACAGCCGAGTCGTTTGCTCCTGTTCCCTACCCACATAAGGCAGGAGGTTCTTGGCATGTATTACTCCTATGATGTCATCCCGCGACTCCCGATAGACTGGGAAACGACTGTGCACGTCCTGGTTGATGACCTCCAGGGCCTCGGCGACCGTCATGTCCACTTGGAGGAAAGTCACGTCCGGGCGGGGAGTCATTACTTCCTTCACCACCTTGTCCACGAACTCCAGCGACCGAGCCAGCATCTCACTCTGCTCGGGAGAGAGGACTCCTTGCCGCCGACCTCGCAGGATGGCATCGCGGATTTCGACCTCCGTGACCAGGAGCGAAAGTTCCTGGTGTTCCCCTATGAACCGACGCATTAGGAAGGTTACCGGGCGCACCACCGGGGTCAGCAGCCAGACCAACAAAGTAACCGGTCGAGCCGCCCGTAGGGCGTGGCGCTCCGCGTGCTGACGGGCGTAAAGGATGGGCAACAGGTCGACAAAGGGAATGGCCACCAAGGCCATCACCACAGGCACCAACAGTTGCACTCTTGGAGTGTCCCCCCAAATCCGAGTGGCCAACAAAGTAGCCTGCTCATCAGCGAAATAGAGAAGAGAAGTGATGGAAATCAAGACCGTGGCCAGCATCACCCGAGGACGTTCCAACAAACGCACCAATACCCGGCCGCGAGGGCCTTCTGTTTCCGCCAACTGACGGGCCTTCACCCGACCAAGGGAAAGAAAACTGACCTCTGCCGCCGCCAGAAAGGCTTGGGTGGCCAAAAGAACGAGGATAATCAGCACCCCCCCAGTCCAGGGATGCTCCCCTGTTTCTTCTCCCCGCACTTCTTCCGACCCGGCGAGAGGACGTTCCAAACCCACCTCAGTAGCCGCCACTGGTTGAACTTCCTCCGCCCCCCAGCCGGTCAACACCCCTGCCAAAGCCAACCCCAATACCAATCCGCCGACCAGCCACCCGGCTCGCCAGGCCCTTCTTTTCGGTTGTCTTTCCCCACACGCTTGCTCATCCATACCTGCTTTTATTATAGCATATTCTCCGGAGAATTGCAACCACTACTTTCCCTCAAGGCTGAAAGGCCGCCTGAGTCTCCGCCACTACTTCACGGGGAGCGGCTCCCGCCGCCACCGCCCTCTTCTGCTCCTCTATCCAATCTGACTTTACGCTGGTTGAGGTTCGACGGGGACGGATGGGACAACGGGAGCAAGGCAGATGGCCCTCATAGCCGTTTTCCAGCAGGAACCACACCACCTCCAGGAAATCCCACAGCCGGAAAAAGGTCACCGTCGCCTGGCCGATTTTGCCTTTTCGCTGCCACCCGCGCCGTTCCATTTCCCGGTCGATGAACTCCCCCGAATCCGTCAGGGGACAGGCCCGCTCCCGCCAACTCCAGGTGCGATGTTTCACCCGGCGTCCGTCGGGCAGGCGCACCGGGTACTCCTCCGTCCGCAGGCCCAGGCACGGCACTCGGCGCATGATTTCGGCCACATGCTTGGCCGTGCTCGTGTGATGGGTCGTGCCCAGGTTGAGTTGATACCCGCCCTCGCGGGCCAGCAGACCCAGGGGCGAATCCTCCCCCAGGGTCAGGGTCAAATGGTGGTTTTCCAAGTAGCGGAGGGCGTTTTTGCCCCAGGCAGCGAAGGGATGGGTGGGGTTCAGACTCCGATAGACGCCCGACAGGCGCCAAAAGGTGTCGGGAATGCGGCCATTAGTGGTGGGGGTCTGCCGCGGGTCGTAGTAGCCGGGCCCGTCCGGGCGAAAGGCCGCTCCATGGTTGAAGGAGGGCAGCAAGAGGGTGCCTTCGGGCCCGACGGCCTCCATCAGCGCGGCAATGACCGTTTCTGCCCCACCCTCTACCCAACCGAAGGCACTCAGGGAACTGTGCACCATCAGGCCCATCCCGCGCCTTACCCCCAGGTCGCGCAGTACCCTGACGATGTCCTCGCGGGTTACTACCACCTTGGCCATGGTGTCCTGGTTAAGTGTAGCGCAATACAAGCACGCTGGCAGCCGCTTTAGTTTACGGGGGTCTTTCGTTACGATTTGCCTACCTCAACCACTTTCTCCCTCAGCCACAGATTGATGAGCGTTTCTGAAAACAACCCGCGGGCACAAGCGGCAATTTCTTCTGCTAAATTGGGTTCCACTTCAGTTGGTTAGGTAGCCTTAGCCCAGAATTTTCAACTTCGGGCCCACTTTCACCCCTCTCCCGTCCGCAGGAGAGAAGGAGCCCGGCCCCCATCCCCTCAAAAGGACGGGGCAGAAGCCCTTTGGACTCAGGCGCCTTAGCGCCGTCCTAACCGGGCCGTCTCAACGGGGCTAAAGCCCCTGACTCCAAAGGCGCCCTCCCGTCCCCCATTCCTTGCCCCCACCTTTG
>DTZQ01000200.1 GCA_012961305.1 Armatimonadota bacterium
CATTCTGGTCAATCAGGTTGAACCGGCTGAGTAGTTACAATTTAACCTTGTCGAGTAATTGCTGGCCGCCATAGGCCATATTTCCCCTCCCGAGGCCGGGCTAAACCCGGTCATTTGTTTTAACCCAGGCCTGGTTTGTGGTATAATATACAATAGGAAGGGAGGAAGGAGAAGGGTCATGGAGGAGGCCAAGGCCAAGGTTATCCAGTTGATGCGAGCCTACTGCTCCCAAATGGAGGCTGAAGCGGTGGCGGAAATTCAAAGGCCTTCCGCTCAGTATCGGGCCTTTTTCGCCACGCCAGAGGGACAGGCTCGGATAAAGGAGTACACCGACCGGACGTTGCGGGCGTATGTGGAGGGGGAAACGGAAGAATATTTAGCCTATGAACGGGAACGAGGCTATGAGCGGGCCCAGCAGGGCTTTGCCCTTCCCGAAGTTCTAATGGTTCCCGCTACGGCCGCCCGCATCCTGTGGAAAACCTTGGCCCCTCATTGCTTGGACGACCCCCAGATGATGGCCGCGTTAGAAGAGGCCATGCTGCTTTTCTCCCACAGCCAGGTCGCTCATACCGAGGGCTATCTGCGCTTCCAGGAGGAAGTGCTGCGGGAACAGGAGGCTCAAGTCCGGCGGCAGGCCGAAAGGTTGGCCATCCTCAGCGAAATTGGCCGGGCGGTCAGCAAAACCCTGGAACTGCCCCAATTGTACCGGGTTATCTACGAACAAATCCGCCGGGTCATGGATGTCGAGGCCTTCTACGTAGCCCTGTACCATGAAGAGGGAGACCTGTTGGAGGGGCAGTTGCTCATTGACCAGGGGCGGGAATATGAGATGGGCTGTATGCCCCTGGAGGAAACGGTCCTGGCCCGGACGGCCATCCGGGAACGGCGACCGGTGGTGATACACCGCACCGCCGAGGAATTGGCCTCCGGCCAGCCGCGGGTGCGCACCATTCCCTCTGGCGATACCAGTCGCCTCTCGGCTTCCCTTACGGTAGTGCCCCTGTTGCACGGCGAGCAAGTGTTGGGGGTGATTTCGGTACAAAGTTATCGTCTAAATGCCTACCCCAAGGAGCATGTGGATTTGCTGATGGCTATCAGCGGGCAGGTGGCGGTGGCCCTCGAAAATGCCCGGCTTTACACCCAGACCAAGCACAAGGCCGCCGCCCTGACCGCGGTAGAGGAAGTGGCTCGCCGCCTGGCCCAGAAGACGGACCCCCAAGCCCTGTTCGCGGTTATTCTGACGGAATTGGGGCAACTGATTGAGTTCCCCCGGGGTGCAGTTTACCTCTACGATGAGGAGCGACAGCAGGTCAAGATGGTAGCCTCTAAGGGCGTGGAAGAGGAAGAGAAGGCGTTGGCCGAGCGTACCGCCCTGGCCCGGCATCACGGCTGGGTCATTCGCCATCGCCAACCCCTGCTCTCCCGCGATGCCCGCAATGACCCGCGCTTGAAGTATGAGGTCGGAATAAAGCAACCAGGTTCCCTGCTGTGTGTGCCCATCCTCTACGAAAAGCGCTGTTTGGGAGAGATAGTCATTGTGGACTACCAACCCAACGCCTTCGACGAGGAAGATTTAGCCCTGGTGATGGCCTTTGCCGACCATGCGGCGGTAGCCATTGAAAATGCCCGCCTCTTCCAAGCAGTGGTACAGGCTAAGAAGGAGTGGGAACGAACTTTTGATTCCTTGAGTGACGGGGTGTTAATCAGAAACCCCGATTTCACTTTGCGGCGGGTCAACACCGCCGGGGCAGCCTTGGTCGGGAAAACCCCGGAGGAATTGGTGGGGCAGAAATTTTGTTGGTGGCACGGCAGCGAAAACCCCTGTGTGGACTGTCCGGTGGAGAAGGCCCTGCGCACCAAAGCCCCGACCAGCGCGGAGTTAGAGGACTCGCGCCTGCTCCGTACCTTCCACGTTTCGGCCTTTCCCATCTTGGACGAACAAGGCGAAATCCTCAGCATCATCGAATATATCCGCGATGTTACGGAGGCCAAACAGGCCCAAGCCCAACTGCTACAAGCAGGCAGGATGGCCGGAGTAGGGGAACTGGCGGCAGGCATTGCCCACAACTTCAACAACGTGCTGATGGGGGCCGACGGGATGATTCAACTGCTGCTCCTGCAGGCGGATAAACATCGTCTCTCAGCGAAAGTAGTGCAGGACTTACAGCGGGTTCACCAAGAACTACAGCGGGGCGCGGACATCGTGAAACGCCTGCTGAAGTTCGCTCGGGGTGCGCCGCAGATTATCGTGCCCGTCCAAATAGCGGAGGCCATTGAGGAGGTCATAGCCCTGTGTGGAGTGCATCCCGCCAGCCGGGGGGTGAGTTTGTACCGGGAGGTGCCGCCCGGCTTGCCCCTGGTGCGCGCCGACGCGGCCCAACTGCGGGAAGTCCTTACTAATCTCGTGGTCAATGCCCTCCAGGCCAGCAGTGAGGGGGATAGAGTGAGCATTAAAGCGAGTCTAACCCCCGACGGAGAAAAGGTGGAAATTAAGGTGGAAGATACGGGCTGTGGCATTCCAGCCGAAGACCTGCCCAAAATTTTCGACCCCTTCTTCAGCCGGCGACGGGACGAAGTAAAAGGCACGGGCTTGGGCCTCCCCCTTTCCCTGCGAATGGTCAAGGACATGGGCGGGCAATTGGAGGTGGAAAGCAAAGTAAACGTGGGAACTACCGTGACCCTTACCCTTCCCCTCTGGCAGAACGAGGCCAAGGGAGAAGGCAGCGGTGAGACGTGAGCAGCAGCGAAACCATGAGCCGAACTGTACTCATCGTAGATGACGAACCGGTAGTGCGAGAAGTGCTTCAGCGCTACTTGGAAGCCGCTGGCTATGAAACGGCCCTGGCGGAGGATGGTGAAGTGGCCCTGGCCAAAATCCAGGCCCAAACTCGGCCTTTTGACGTGATTCTGTTGGATTTGGTAATGCCGAAACTGGGAGGGAAAGCGGTGCTGCGCACCCTGCAAGAGTGGAATTATTCCGCTCGCTGTGTCATTCTGACCGGCTTGTTGGACCCGGAGGAGGAAAAAGAACTGCAACGGTTGGGCGCCAGAGCCTTTTTGCACAAGCCTTGTACCTTGTCGGACTTGTTGGCAGCAATAAACCCCTCCTCGTAGGGGCATCCTCGCGGAGCCCAGGCTTTAGCCAGTCAGGAGGCAGGATGCCACCGTCCCCCACCGCGATGCATTCAGGGTGGAGAGGGGTTTGAGCGCAAAGAAAGGAAAACCATGCCTGGGGAGAAAATACTGGTCGTAGACGATGAAGAACTGGTCCGCACCGCTTGTGTGGGCATGTTGGAGGGCTTGGGCTATCAAGCCGTGGCTGTTGCCAGCGGGGAGGAGGCCCTCGCTTTAGCCCGTCAGCAGAAGTTCGACCTGGCCCTTCTGGACAACATAATGCCGGGCCTGAGCGGTTTGGAGACCTTCACCGCCCTGCAGGAACTGGACGACGAAATTGTGGGGGTGATGATAACCGGCTACGGCACCTTAGAGGTAGCCATTGAGGCCATCCAGCGTGGTTTCGCCGGTTTCCTGTTGAAACCTTTGGACGAGGTGGCCCGATTACAGGCGGTAGTGGAGCAGGCCCTGGCCCGCCGCCGGCTGATGGTGGAGAATGCCCGGCTGCGCGCCCTGGCTTCCCTGAACCAGGCAGGGGAGCAAATCATCGCCACTACCGACCTGGGGGAACTGCTGGAACTGGCCCTGCGCATTGCCCTGCGCGAAGTAGAGGCCGAAGCCGGTTCCCTCATGCTGGTAGACCCGGAACGGAGGGAACTGACCATCAAAGCCAGCGTGGGCCTGAGCCCAGAAGTAGTGGCTACGGCCCGAGTGCCTCTGGGTCAACCCATTGCCGGCTGCGTAGCCACCATCCCCCGCGCCGTTTGCCTCCAGCCGGATTCGCCGGACTATGAGCGGTTCGCCGCACACTGCCAGCGGGAGGAAATTGCGGCGGCGCTGAACGTGCGCCTCTTTGTCGGCCGGGGGGTCATCGGGGTACTCAACCTTAACAAACTTCGGGCCGGGACTCGCTTCTCCAGCGCCGATGCCGAATTGGTAGTGGCCCTGGCGCGCCTGGTCGCCGCCGCCATTGAACGCCTGCAGGGGGAGGAGGAAAAATCCCGTCAGGAACGCTTGGCCAGCATTGGGCGCGCGGCCAGTTCCATCATGCACGACTTGCGCGGGCCCCTCACCGCCATCTTAGGCGCGGCCGAGTTGATTGCGGAACATGCTCCCCACACCACCCGCTACACCGACATCATTCAGGCTGAAGTGGACCGGGCTACGGACATGGCCAATGAACTGCTCCTGTACGCCCGGGGCACCACCGACCTGCAACCGGCCCGGCACTCGGCGGGAGAGTTCCTGCAGGAGACCGCCGCTTTCCTGCAGCGGGAACTGGAGGGCACTAATATTGAGTTGGAAACTGTCCTGGAGTTTACCGGAGAGGTGAGTATGGATGCCCGGAAAATCCAGCGGGCCCTGTTCAACCTGACCAGCAACGCTCAAGAGGCCATGCCCCACGGCGGCACGCTGACCTTAGGTGCTCGGCAGGTGGAGAAATGGGTGGAGTTCTACGTGCGGGATACTGGCTATGGCATGTCGCCGGAAGTGCGGGAGCGGTGCTTTGAGCCCTTCTTTTCCACCAAACTACATGGCACGGGCCTGGGCTTGGCCATTGTACAGGGCATCGTCGCCGCCCACGGAGGGGAGGTGCAGGTGGAAAGTGAGGAGGGGATGGGAACGACCTTTACTTTGCGCCTGCCATTGTAATATTAACTCCCGTCCTCAGGCAGGCTATCCCTCTAACTCCTCCAGCATCGGCACCAGTTTGTACTTGCGCTGATGACGCTCCAGCAGAGCCTCCAGGTAGGTCCGCCACTCTTCCTCGCGGCCGGCTGCCTGGTAGGCGGCCTTTGCTTTCCCCAGCCAGCGCACGGCGTGGTGGTAGTACCGCGCCTGCCCCTGGTCCATGATGGGCTCGGCCTGACGGCGACAGACGGAGATGACCCACTCAGGATGGCTCTCCAGGGCTGCGTCCACTACGCGCCCAATCAGTTGATAGTTCCCACTCCCCTCAAGCGCAGCGATGGCGTCTTCGATGAGGCCTTCGTGGAGGAAGATGTCCACCGACCCTTCCCGGTAATACAACTTGGTTTGGCGCAGGTGGTTCAGCAACTCCGCGCGCAGGTCTGGCCAGCGGTCTCCGGCCAGTTCCTGCAACCTCAGGTAAGCGCTGAGTTCGGGGTGCTCCCGAAAGGCTATTTGGGCGGCTTCCAACGCCAGTTCCATTTTGCCCAGTCCGCTGGCCAGGTCACGCATCCAGGTTGCCAGGGAGTTTTTGGCTCCTTCCAAGGTCAAGCCATGTTTCGCAACGCGCAGGGCGGCCTCGCTCTCACCGTGTTCCTGCAGGGCTTGGGCCAAGACCAGAGCCTCCCCCGGCGCACTTAGGTACTGTAACCCTTCTTCCACCGCTTCCTGTGCTCTCCCCGGTTAAGTGAGAGCGAATATCACCATCGCCTATCTATCTTCCGCGGAAAAGATGGTGATAAAGGATGCAGATAACTATCAGA
>DTZQ01000201.1 GCA_012961305.1 Armatimonadota bacterium
ACAATTACCGCGCCCACCGCTTGCCGCCGGAGGAAACTGCGGCGGTGGAGGAACACCTGCGGGAATGCGCTGCCTGTCGCCGTGAGTTAGCGGTGCGGGAGCAACTGTCCGCACTGCTGCGCGCCTGGCCAGACATTGCTCCCCGGCCGGATTTCGAGGCAGCAGTGTGGGACCAGATACAAGCCCACCGCAAGGAGGCGCCGGCAAGCCAATGGCGGTGGGTGCCAGTGGGGGCGGCGGCTTTGGTGGCCCTGATGGTGGTCTGGGTCGGATGGTGGACAGTCCGGGGGACAATCCCCCGCGAGCGGGGAGCCGGGCAGAACTTCGCGCCTGTTCTGGCGGAAGTGGTGCCCGTCTCCTCTGTATCCGCCGCCGAGGCGCCCGAACCGGATGCCTATACCTTCACCTACGCCGCAGAGGTGAAATTAGACCCCACCACCGGAGCCGTCACCGCTAAGGAGCAACGCGTGGTGCGCCGCGGCCCTACGGTCATCTGGGCTCAAACCAGAGTTGTCACCCAGTCGGATGCGGGCGTGGGCACGGAGGAATGGTACTGGCCCCTGTCCAGTTGGGCAAAGGAGGAGAACGATGAAGCGAGTTAAGCGGCTAAGAAGAACCCTTCTGCAGGGGGGATGGTTGACGGTTTTGCTCTTTTCTCTCCCGCTAACGGCAGGCGAATTGCAGCGGCCTTTTCAGGAAATCGTGAGTTTGCGCCTGAGGAACGTGCCGTTATCCCACGTATTAACGGCGTTGCAACAGCAGACGGGGTTGAACCTCCGGTACATGCTGACGCCGGAGGTGGAGCCGAAGGTTTCGGTGAACTGCCGCCAGACCCCGCTGCGGGACGTGCTCCGCGACCTGGAACGGCAGACGGGTTACCTCTTCCGGCGGGAGGGGTTTGATTACTGGGTGCTCAAGCGGGAAGAGGGGGAAAAACTCCAGCCGCTTCCTCGGTGGCGGGCAAATGCAGGGAACTACACCGTATTTTTAGAGCGCCTGCGGGTGGTCCGGGAGTTCGGGACGGCGGGCAAGTCAATGCAGCGGTTGGAAATACAACTGAGTTTGGATGCGCCCACTCAGGACCATCTGGTTCAAGTAGCCGAGTGGACAAGGAACCTCACGGCTCTGGACGACCGGGGACGTTCACTGCGGCTGCGCATAGCGGACCTCATGACTGGCCAGGGCCTGTGGAAAGGAGTCGAATTCCTACTGCCCATTGGCCGCCCCACCCGGCGAATCATTTTCGACCTCCCCCAGCCAGGGGCCAAAGCCTTGCGGACACTGAGCAGCCAAATAGTTCTGTACGAAAGGGTAGAACCCCTTCTGTTTCGCTTTCCGCTAACGGAGGTGCCAGCGGCGCAACGGGCGCGCGGGGCCGTAGTTTCCCTGCAGCGGGTGGAGCGCACGGGCCGGGAATATCAGGTGGAGTTACTAATACGTCTCCCTTTCCGCGACGTACCACGTGCTGAACGAGCGGAATTTCGCCTGACTGATTTCCGTTTGGCTCTGGTGGAGGTGGCCGGTCGCCGCCACTTCCCGACGGCGATACACCTTGAGAGTACGTCCGTGACCGCCCAGATGAGGGTGAGTTTCCCTCTGTCAAAGGGAACCGAACCAACCCTGCTGCTGTGCGAACTGCCGGCCAAGTACAAACCCTCTCGCCGACTGACCTACCGCTTCACCAACGTGCCCTTGCCGTAGGTTAGTGGTTAGTCCGACAATGTTAAATTCGCCGCTTAGCAGACCTGCCCAAGATGGAAACCTTGGGCTACGGCCACCAAGTCGGTTGAAACCGACTGAACCAACTTCAGTTGGTTTGGTAAAAGTAGCCCAGAGTTTGAACTCTGGGGGAGAGGACTTAGGAGGTGAGCAAATGGTACACCCGGTAATCGTACCCTTCCAGGGCCACGGGCACACCTTCCCGGCCCAAGGTTTCCGCCGAGACAGTTAGAGTTTCCCCGTCCGGGCGGCGTTCCAGAGTGTACTGAGCGACGGGTTTCCAACCGAAATGGCGCACCTGTACCCTGAACCGACCCTGCTGGGGGAAGGGCGTCTCCGAGTTGGCAAGAACGATGACCGCTTCTTTCCCCCGCCAATAGGTGGCGGCCCGAAGGTAAGGATTGTCAGTCAGCACTGCCGTCTGCCGCCGCCAGTCGGCGAACTGCATCCGCTCCAGGGCCAAACCCCGGAAGGAGCGAAACAGGCGGAGATAGGGCTCGGCGGCGGGCAGCAGGTCGTAGCGGTCTACCGCACCCAAGTTCCCGCTGTGCAGCCAGGGGAACAGGCCGGTCAGGGCACAGCGGGCCAAGTAGGCCCGTACATCCTCCGGGCGCGGGGGACGAAAATCAGCCTCGCCCGGCCCCAAGCAGCCGTGATTGAGGAAACTGCTCACCAGCGTTTTCTCCGTGGCGTTGACGAACTGTCCATTGGCCGGCCAGTCGCACAGGGCCGGGACCTGGTCGTCGGTGATTTCCTCGAACACCGCGGCCACCGTGCACAGGTTCTGGAACAGAATGGTCGGCACCCAACCTGTGTGCCCGACGAAAATTCCCTCCGGACTCACTTCTCGCCGCGTCCACTCTATCATCTCTAACAGGCCGTCGGTGTACTCATGTACCTGCGGCCAATGGCGCGGGTTGGCACAGGCAAGGGGATGCACGAAATCGTAGTAAAGCCCGTCGAAACCGTAGCGCGTCCGCAAGTCGTGCAGGCCTCGTTTCAGATACTCCCGCCAGCCGGCCGCCTCAAAGCACATGTAGTCCCCGTAGTCGCTGTACACCGCTGGCTCTGGCTGACCATTTTTCTGCACCATCCGCGCCCATTCCTCGTGGTGTTCCTGCCAGGCCGGCACCTGACGGTTCAGCAGGGCAAAGGCCTGGAAGGGGAACACCTGCATCCTGCAGCGGTGGGCCGTAGCAACGGCCCGGCGGGTCGCTTCTTCTCCCCCGGCCCGGAAACTGCCCGGCCGGTCGCCAATGCTCAACAGCACCCCATTGACCCCTGCTTCGGCCAGGGCAGAAGCCAGGTCGGGGGTAAGTTCGGCCGGGTGAAGCACAGCCAAGAAGTGGCGGCGGGGTAGGGTAGGGCGAATGCGGGGCAAACTGAGGTAATAGTGAAACTCCTTAGGACCGCGGAGGGTCACGGGTGCGTCAGTCCGGGCATAGGGCGCCAAAACGACCGTCGGTTGGCCTTGGGCATCGCCGACCAAACCGAACCAGGCTCCGCCAGGTGCCCCTTCCACCGCCGTTTCCCATTCCCAGCGTGGCGTGGCCTGTACCACGTCCAGTCCCTCAACGCCCCGCTCAAAGACCGCCAGATACTCGGCGAAGCCCCGTTGGGAGAAGGCGGGCCGGCCGGGGAAAACACAGTAGCCCCATTCCGTATCCCGTCCGTCCCGCCGGGCCGCGTATTCCGTGAGGTCCGAGCGCAGGTGCATGGTGCCCACCTCAAAACGGGTCACTCCGGCTACTCCGGCGCCGAAGTCGTAGCGGCAGGTACGGCGTACCTGGCCCAGGGAATATTCGTAGCGGTGGAGGAAGGGGATGGATTGAGCCACCGTACCACCACCCCGATACAGCCCTGGTCCTTCCCCCGCATTCTGCGTCCCGCATTGTAAAAGGCGGCCCCGGACTTCTACCACCACCCGCTCAGGGCGGGCCTCGAGTACCCGGAGGCGTGCGTGGGAGTCAGCGGTGTCAGCAAGCACCGTTTCACCCACCTGCAGGAGGGTAGTAAGGGGTTCGGTGAGCAGGTTCTCATTGCGTCCGTAGAAGAAGCGCACCGAAGCAATAGCCCCTCCACGGGCGGCGGCGTGCACCACCTCCCACCACGGACTGCGCACCGTCAGGTCGCCTTCCTCCCAACCTTCCCTATCTGCGGGGAGGGCAAGGGTGAGGTTGGGCCGATGGCGCAGAACAGTCAGCCGCTCCGGCGGAAAGGTGGAACGAGCCGGCCCTTGCCCTCGCTTCCTCGTCCCTGTGAGGGGCGGGCGGAGGCGGGCGTAACTGATGGTCATGGTCAGTTCTTCCGCGTCCTCGGCGACGAGGATTAAGGCTGCTCGGCCCCGTGAGGGGCGCACCAACTGCCCATGAGCACTGGTGCCCAGACCCAGGCCCACCCGTTCTGTGGCCGAAGGACGGAATCCCAACTCCGTGCCTGCGGACAGCCAGCCCAAATCCAACTCTGCCCCCAGGCGCGGACGTATTCCCTTCACGGCAAACTGCCAGGGTTCCTCCGGCGGCTTTATGGCCAAAGGCGTTCCCAAAAGGTGAATAGGCAGGTCTATGCGTATCCCCCGTTCAGGAGGGGACGAAGAGGAAGGTCCCCCTTCGACCCGCTGCCAGCGGAAAGTGACCAAAGTTCGGTTGGGCAGGCGCAGGGCGTCCACTTCCCCCGTCCAGCGGCTGACCAGCCGACCGGTTCCCCGCACGGCTACCCCTTGGGGGGACTGGACAAGGGGTTCGACCTTCCAAGCCGGAGCGGTGGGAGAAGCAGCAGTCACTTCGCCCTCCCAGGGGGACACGTCCAAGAGCAGCGGAATTCCCCCGGCTCGCAACGTGGCGGTCAGAGCATAATCGTTGAAGAGCAAATCCAGGGCTCCTACGGTGGCGGTGAGATGGGAACGGGTGTGTTCTATGGTCAGGGTGAGTTCTCGCGCCTTTCGGTCCAACTCAAACCACACTCCTCGGAAGTGAATGCCGAACCTAAAGGTGGCCAGGCGGAAGGGTTGGGCCAGGGTGAGGATAAGGTGCTCTCCCCGGTCACGAAGGGGAAAATGGACTTGCGTCCCGGCCGGAAACTCCCCCACGAGGCGGTAAGGGCCCAACCCGGCTTCCGTCTCCATCTGGCGCAGGCCAACGGTGAGGGGCTCCTCGTTCAAATCTTCGGTGAGGGTGCCGTCAGGGGTGAGCAGGTAAAACCGCTGTTCAGCACGCTCCATCCAGGCGGACAGGTACACTAACAGGCGGAGCCGCTGGGGCTGGTCGAGGGTGCGCCAGGCGTGAAACCTCGTGCGCACGCAACGTTCGTCCACGGCTTGGGCCTCGATGCGTTCCTCCCACTGGTTAACAATTTTGCCCGCCGCGGTGACTACGCCGCCGGTGGGCGTGGGTTCAAAAGTAACCCCACCCCAATGGGGTAGGGGACCGCGTCCGGCCTGGGACTGATAATGCTGGGCTTCATTGAGGTTGAGGTACTGGATGAGGTTGCCGTGGTCGGTGCGGTAGTGGTGCAGCATTCCACCCATCCCCCCCACGTCGAAGGTCACGAATCCGGCCCGCACTTCGGCCCACTTGCGTCGGTAGGCCACGTCGCCGTAGGGCCTTACCTCCAGCGTACAACTCACCCGGGCGGTGGTGCCCCTCGGCACCGGCTCGCTGTCGAACACCCCCGCTTCGTAGCCGATGCGTTCTCTCCCCAAGTTCACCCGCGACCAGGCTGCTTCCCGAAAGGAAAACTCTACATCCCGCTTGGCAATGCCGCGCCAGGTGATGCTCTGTACGTCCGTTAGGGCGAGGTCGGTCGGAGGCGGGAAAGTTCCCACTTGGGTGCGGGCGACGGTGCGGACGACGAAGGGCACACCCTGTAGTTTAGTGGCTTCGGGCCCGGCAATGAGGCGCAAGTTTCGGTCCCTCAAATCGGCCAGGGCGGTCACGGTGAAAGTGAAATCCACGCGGGTGTCAGTACAGACGATGGTTTCTGTGAACTCCAGCACCTCTGCCAGTTGGCCCTTCAGGGTTATCCGCGTCGCGTCCTCGGTGCGTTCTTTGCAGGCAGTGATGCGCCGCAGGTCGGACGGGTCATACTGCTCCAGGGAGGGGTTCAGCACCAAACAGACGCAACCGGGCAGCCAAACCCCACCAACCCGTATGGCGAAGTGTCCCCGCTCGAAGACGTGCAACTCATAATGGGGCGCCTTCACCCGCAGGGGAGCGATAGTGTCGGCCGCAAAGGCCGAGCGGGCCAATAGAACCGCCATTCCCCCGTAAACTAACATCCTACCCAACCTAATCACTTTTTATCCTCCTCAGTCGAAGTAACTCCCCACACCTCCCCCACCGCGATACAGCCACCGCTGACCACCCCGATGCA
>DTZQ01000202.1 GCA_012961305.1 Armatimonadota bacterium
TCTGGTCGAAGTGCTGGTCTCCCTGGCCATCCTGTCGGTGCTGGCGGCCCTGCTCTTCCCGGTCTTTCGCGCCGCCCGCGAAACCGCTCGGCGGGCCAGTTGCCAGGGTAACTTACGCCAGTTGGGGATGGCCCTGGACATGTATGTGCAAGATTACGATGGCCACTACCCGGCGGGCGCGGCGGTGCAGTTGGCCTCAGGAGCCCTGTGGGGGGTTGCTCCGCCGGGGGATGTTTTCATCGTGCTGAGTCCTTACCTGAAAAGTCAGGCGGTCCTGCAATGTCCCAGCATCGAAAATCGCAGTTACTACGGCCGGCGCCCCACAGGTTACGGGTGGAACTATGTGGGCCTGTACGGGCGAGTGGAGGGACTGATTACCGGGCGTGGCGAGGGGGTTAATTTCGTAGACAACTATCAGCCCTGGTTGGACTCCCCCCTGGCCATCTATGGGGCCCTGGGCCGGGGCTATTTTTACGGCAATCCGCGCTTCGTCACCAATTGGCACAACGAGGGAGTCAATGTCGCCTTCGCCGACGGCCACGTAAAGTGGCAGCGGCTGGAGCAGTTGCGGTGGAACCAGTTCTACTTGGCCTTCGGGCATCCCCGTTACGCCCGGCCCATTACGGAACCGTTGTGACGGGGAAAGTAAGCGTCCACAGGAGGTGGAGCGATGAAGGGACGAAGGAAGGTCTCTAAGGTGCTTTGGATAGCCAGTTGCCTGTGGCTCAGCGGGGGGCTGGTAGGAGAGACCTACCAGGTGTTGGCGGCTGAGGAGTCGCCGTTGGTGTCCCTGGAGTTCAAGGACGCGGACATTCGGGATGTAATTGAAACCCTGGGACGCGAAACTGGCCTTAACTTCGTGGTGGACCCGCGGGTGCGGGCAAGGGTGACGGTCACGCTGCGGGACGTGACGGTGGAACAGGCGCTCAAATTCATCCTGGACGCGCATGGGTACACCTACACGGTAGAGGACGGCGTGTACCTCATTAAGCCCAAAGAGCGCCAGGTACAGCGACCTGTACCACAAATTGCTCCCACCCTCCAACCTCCCTCCCGAGCGCCGAGGGTGCGGCGGCCGCTACGCACGCGGGAAGCCCCAGAGACTGAACCCCGAGAAGCCCCGGAAGAGAAAATGCGGCCCGCCCTCATCCAGCCTCGGAACCAGGATGCGCCAGTTCTGGCCATGCTTCTGGGCGGAGTACCCCTGTATTACGCTTTTCTGAACCCCTGGAGCGGGGGTGGCTATGGGGGTTACGGGGGCTACGGCGGCTATGGTGGCTACGGCGGTTTCGGCGGTGGTTATGGTGGCTACGGCGGCTATGGCGGTTTCGGCGGTGGTTACGGGGGCTACGGCGGCTATGGTGGCTATGGCGGTTTCGGTGGTTTCGGCGGTCTGGGGGGCGGTTTCGGTGGTTTTGGTGGTTTCGGCGGCTTCGGCGGTCTGGGGGGCGGTTTCGGTGGTTTCGGTGGTTTCGGCGGCTTCGGCGGTTTGGGGTTCTAAAGAGGTTTTTTCGGGCCAGGGGAGCACCTGAAGGAGGAATCGCCCCTGCCAGGTCGAACCGGCCAAACAGGAGCGGCCGAGGGGGCGCTTGGGCCGGGGAAACGAGGTGCGACCATGGCCGGGGAAACCCATTTGCGGGAATCCACCGCCGACCTGAGCCAATTGGTGCAGCGGGCGAAGGAAGGCGATATGGAAGCCTTTGAGCAAATATTTCACCGTTTACACCGGTATGTCTATCGCCTGGCCTATCAGATGGTTGGACACGAGGAGGATGCAACTGACCTAACCCAGGAGGTTTTCGTGCGGGTGTACACGGGCTTGCCCCGGCTGCGCGAAGTGCAAACGTTTCTCACCTGGCTGCGGCGGATGACCCTGAACCTCTGCCGCACTCATCTGAAAAAGAAAAAACGGTGGCGGGTAATTTCCCTGGACGAGCCGGCGGGCGAGGAAGAACCCCTGGCGGAGCAGATTCCGGACCTTTCCGCCGAGCCGGGGCAGCAGATGGAGGCGGCGGAGCGGCAGGCCCTTCTGCGACAGGCCATTGCCGCTCTGCCCCTGCTCCAGCGGGAAGTGGTGGTGCTTCATCACTTGGAGGGACTGGAAATCGCCCAAATTGCCCAGATTTTGCGCTGTCCCGAGGGAACCGTTAAGTCCCGCCTGGCTCGCGCGCGAGAAGCACTAAAGCGCCGCTTGCGACCGTATGTAGAAGGATGAGAGGGAAAAATGAACTGTAAACAGGTGCAAAAACTGTTGGCCGATTACTCGGTGCACAGGCTCCGTCCGCGGCAGCAGCAGGCCATTGCTCAGCATTTGGCGGAATGTCCCCTCTGTGCTCGGGAGTGGGACCTCTTCACCCGCACTTTGGAGTTGGTGGAGCAGGTTTCTACCCCGGAACCGCCAGCGAACTTGTGGTCCCGAGTGGAAGCCCGACTGCTGGCCCAGCGGGAACAGGGCCGCCGGTCATGGGTTCCCCGGTGGCGGGAACGATGGTCAGCGCTGCCCCTGAAACCGGCGTTTGCGGTCTTGACCGTACTCCTGTTACTGGGCCTCTTTCTGCGCACCCGCTTAGCACCCCCGCCGGCCCCTGTCTCCCCGCCGCCCGTAGTGGTCACCAACACCTATGTACAGCAGTATGCCACCCTGGCCAGTTATGAACCCTTTGCCGACCGGGCAGCCTGGGGCGTAGTGATGACTTTGGCGGGACGGTGAGAATTGCTTTTGGAGTCAGGCCCTTCAGGGCCGTCTTGGGAACGGGACTGAAGCCCCTGAGTCCAAAACGGTGTGCCCAAGAGAGGAGGATTGGGGTGAGAAGGCTAAGGTTTAGCCCGTGGTTAATACTGGTCGGAATGCTGGGGTGGGCGGAGGGGAATGCAGCCCCCACCGCTTGGGACCTTTTGGCTTGGGCCCAGGCTCCCTCGGTGCGGTACGTAGGCACCATGGTTACCGTTACTCAGTTCCGCCAAGAGAGAATCGTGAGCCGGGTCAGGGTGTACTATCAGGGGCCGCAGCGGGAGCGAATGGAATACCTTTCGGGGGAACTGGCGGGGGCGGTTTGGGGCCGCAACGAACGCCATTTCTGGCGCTACGACCCGGTCCTGAAGCGAGTCATAGTTAGCCCCTGGCCAAGCGAGGAAAAGCGACCGCAACGCTGGGCCCTGTTGAGGGCCAATTACTCCGTTAGTCTGCTTCCCCCTCCTGTGGAGCCCATCGCCGGGCGGCCGGTCCTGGCTTTGACCCTCAAACCCCACCACTCCGCCAACCCCTGGAAACGGCTTTGGCTGGACCGAGAGAAGCACGTTATTTTGAAGCAGGAACTTCGCGATGCTCAGGGCACTTTGTTAACCCAGATGCAATTTCAGGAGATTAACTTTGACCCTCCCTTAGAGGAGAACCTTTTTGCCCTTCCCCACACCAAGCAAATAACAACCGTTCGGGTTCAGCCTCCCCGGAGGCTTTCGCCCTCTCAGTTGGGCCGGTTGGTGGGTTTCAAGGTGGTGGAACCACCCTACCTACCTCCCGGCTACGTCTTAGAGGGATATTACGCCTACCACTGCCCCTGTGGCTGTCAGATGATTTCGGCCCAGTTGCAGTACACCGATGGCCTCAATACCCTCTCCATCTTTGAGACAGACAGGAAACACGCGGGCTGTTTCCTTCCCCAGGGTTGTCCCACGGTCGAGGGCTCGGAAAAAACCCCCTGTCTGCTGGCTGATTATGGATGCGCCAAAACGGCCAGCGTGCTTACCACTCAGCCGCTCATCGTGGTAGTGGGCAATCTGGCGGAGGAGGAACTGACCCGCATCGCCCGTGAACTGGGGCAGCGGGCAAAGCCGGTTCAAACCCACCGGGCAGGGCAATAGGGCCTTATGCTTTCCGCTGGCCCTCAAGGCCGATGACCACTTCCTCCACCGGAATTGGGTTGCCGCTGCGCGCGAGGGCCTGCTCGACCGCCCCCTGCAAGCCGGAGCAGCAGGGTACTTCCATGTGCACTACGGTAACGCTTCGCGGCTGAGCCTCTTGGAAAATAGCGGCCAACTTATCCACGTAGAACGACAGGTCGTCCAACTTGGGACAGCCAATGGCCACCGCCCTTCCCCGCAGGAAGTCGGAATGGAAACTGCCGTAGGCCACCGGCACGCAGTCGGCGACGACCAGCAGGTCGGCCTCCTGCAAATAGGGAGCCTGGGGGTGCAGCAGGGCGATTTTCACCGGCCAATGGGATAACTGGGAGGGTTGAGGCTCACGGGTGCGGGAGGTGGTTTCCTGCTGCCAGTGTCGTGCGGCCGCAGAGGGACAGGCCAGGGGCTCAGGGGCCTCGTGGGCGTGGTGATGGGCTGGGGATATGGGCAGTCCCAGTTCCGCCAGGTGCGCTTGCACCAGTTCCTCATCGTACTCTTCGGCCTCTCGCTCCTCCAGGGTAATGGCTCCCTGAGGACATTCTCCCAAACAGGTCCCCAAACCATCGCAAAACCGCTCGTCTACCAGGCGGGCTTTGCCGTCAATAATTTGAATGGCGCCCTCGGCACAGGCAGGGACGCACAGTCCACAGCCGTCGCATTTTTCCTCGTCAAAATGGACAATGAGCCGTTTGACTTTCATGGTCCGCTCCTTTAGTGAGTGTTCACTAACTTATGGGGGCAAAAATTAAACTCGGTCCGGCGCTCACCTCTCGGAAGGTCGCTGCATAAAGCGGCTGTAGTATTCCCTGGCTCGGTCCACCAATTCCGGGTTCTCCTCCCGCAGGGAGCGCAGGCGGGCAAAATCCAACAACTGGCTGGGGTCTTGGTTTTCCTCATACAGGCGTTGGAACAGCCGCCGTACTTCGCTGTCGGCCGGGTCCACGATGGCCAGCAGCCGTTCCAGATGTTCCCGGCGGCGGCGCTCGATTTCCCGCTTCTCCATCAGTTGGTCGTAAATCACCGGCCCCAAGCATTCCTTGGCCCGGTCACACCACTCGGCACAGGAGAAATCCGCTTTGGGATTGAGAATCCGCTGTCCACAGTGGGGACAAGTTCGTTTGACGTCCGTCTTGAAGAACTCCACCAACCGGTGGCAGTGGGGGCAGGGGACGTCGTAAATGTCCTCGAACCGCCAAAACAGGGTGTTTTGTCCCGGACAGATGCCTTTAGCCATGTCCAAGCCCTCCCTCACCGGCCCAATTGGGCCTCCAAACGGTGCACCAATTGATGGTACTCTTCATGCTTGCCCTCCCCAATGCGCACCTGCTCCACTTCCTCAAAGCGTTCCAGCAATTCCTGTTCATCAGCCTCCGTCAAAACCTGCTCTCCCATGGGGTAGAGGACATCGTTTTCTTTGGCAATGTGGGAGGTAAGGAGGGTCGTGTAGCCGCGGGCATTTTCGACCAGGGCCGCCTTTGCCCCTGCCTCTCCTCGTCCATACTTCTCGGCCGCCTCTGCCATACCGCGCACAAAATGACGTCCCTCCTCATGTTCCAGCAGCATCACTTCCAGGGGACCGCCCTCCCGCGGAATGCCGCGCTCCTCCAACCGGGGGAAGAGGAAATCCTCCTCCTTCCCGTGATGGCACCTATCCGCGAAAGTACGGATGAAATCCACCACCTGGCGGAACAAGTTCGCCGGCAGTTCTTCCCCCCGTTCCAAACGGTCACAAGCGGTTTCCAGTATGCCAATCATCCGCTTGATGACTTCGTGTTCCTGTTTCAGTACCTCTGTAGGCCGCATAGTTTCTCCTCTCTTAGAAGCAACTAAGTGCCTGGTGGCTAAGTGACTGCTCAGCCACTCAGTCACTTTAATCATCAGCCCCCTGGCCTACCTTGACAAGGTTAACTTTAATACCGCCGGGCTTAAGTTCGTTTGGGGAGAGGAAA
>DTZQ01000203.1 GCA_012961305.1 Armatimonadota bacterium
GCTGATGCCGTGCTGGCAGAGCACCAAGGGCAGCGGCTCGGAGTGCTCCTTGGGCCGGGCCAACACGGCCCGACCGTGCAGCCGGTCGAAGAGGCGGATGGTTACCCACTCGGCGATTATTTGCTCATCTTCCAGAAACGGTTCCCTTTGCGGGGCCATCTCTGCGGCTGGGGGGCCGAAGTCACCTACGGCGGCCAGCCACCGCTGACGGTTGGGTTCCACCGATTGCAGAAACGCCTCCACCGAGGAGTAGTCCCACTGCCAGAGTTGCTCCCTCCGACGCGGGAGTTCTTCACTGAGGGCCCGCAGGAAGTCCTCCGTCTCCCGCCGTTGCAAACTCTGCCGGTCATTGATGCCCCGGCGAATTAAGCCCTCCGGGGCAGTGAGGACGTTGTCATAGAAGGTCATGGTTGGGTTCCTTTCTTTTTCCCGCTGTTTCCATAGCCAGTGTGCTTGGGCTTTTAGGACAGAAACCCGATAGAACCCCTCTTTGAGCCGCCGGAATTCCTGCCCCTCTTGTTTGTCCCTGGTCAAAGCCATCCCCTTTCAAACACCTCCTACTTAGGTGGCTCCATTCTGCAACCAACAGTTACCCATTATCCTCATCCGGACAGATTCCTGCTTTTTCCCCTGCTTGACAAAGGAGGGCAAATGGGATATACTGAAGGATATAAGGAGCGGGGAACTCATGGAAGACCTAACCCAACGGGCCCAAATACTTACCGAAGCCTTGCCCTACATTCGGCAGTTTTTCGGGCGGAAAATAGTCATCAAGTACGGCGGGGCGGCGATGGTGGAGGAACACCTGAAGGAAGCGGTCATCGCGGACATCGTGCTCCTCCATTATGTGGGTATGCGGCCCATCGTGGTGCATGGGGGAGGGCCGGAGGTATCGGCCCTAATGAAGCGGTTGGGCAAGGAGCCGGAGTTCGTGCGGGGCCTGCGGGTAACCGATGCGGAGACCATGGAAATCGCGGAAATGGTGCTAAGCGGGCGCATAAATAAGGACATTGTCTCCCGCCTCAACCGCCTGGGTGGCCGGGCCGTGGGACTCAGCGGCAAAGATGCCAACCTCATCCTGGTGGAGCGGTTGAGGGAACACCAAGGCGAACCCGTTGATTTAGGCTACGTGGGGGTAGTGCAGGAAATCCATTCCGAACTGCTGGAACTGCTGGTCCGCGAGGGATACATCCCGGTCATCTCCTCCCTCGGAGTGGACCGGGCAGGTTTAAGTTACAACATCAACGCCGACCACGTGGCGGGGCAATTGGCTGCCGCGGTGGAGGCCGCGAAATTGCTCCTGCTGACAGATGTACGGGGGATTCTGGCCGACCCCAAGGACCCAGACAGCCTCCTCTCCACTCTCACCGTCCCCGAAGTCTGCCAGTTGCTGACCAGCGGCGCGATTTCCGCCGGCATGATTCCCAAGGTGGAGGGCTGCCTGTACGCCCTCGAAGGAGGGGTCGAACGAGTGCACATCATTGACGGGCGTATTCCTCATGCCCTGCTGATGGAGATTTTCACCGACAGGGGCATCGGAACCATGATTACCGTTGAGAGGAGGGAAGTATGACCTTAGAGGGAATCAAGGCTCTCAGTGACCGGTACGTGATGAACACCTATGGCCGCTTGCCGGTTGCTTTTGTGCGTGGGGAAGGGGCCTACCTGTGGGACACGGAGGGAAAACGATATTTGGACTTCCTGTGCGGCATTGCGGTAACGGTACTGGGCCACTGCCATCCGAAGGTGTCGGAGGCCATTGCGCAGCAGGCCCGCACGCTGATGCACACTTCCAACCTCTACTACATCGCCCCGCAAGCGGAACTGGCCCAGAAATTGGCCGACTGTTCCGTGTTCGACCGGGTTTTCTTCTGCAACAGCGGGGCGGAGGCCAACGAGGCGGCCCTCAAGTTGGCCCGGCGCTACGGACACGAGTTCCTGGACGGGCGGTACGAAATTATCACCATGGAGAACTCCTTCCACGGGCGCACCCTGGCCACCCTCACGGCCACCGGCCAGACCAAGTATCAAAAGGGGTTCGCCCCCCTGCTGGAAGGCTTCAAGTACGTACCTTTCAATGATTTAGAGGCCGTCCGGGCGGCGATTACGGAGGAAACCTGCGCCATTTTGGTGGAACCCATACAGGGCGAAGGGGGGGTCAACCTGCCCGCCGACGATTATCTGCCCGGCCTGCGCCAGTTGTGCCATGAACAGGGGCTGTTGCTCATCGTGGACGAGGTGCAAACCGGCTTGGGACGCACGGGCAAGATGTTTGCCTACCAACACAGTGACATTCGCCCGGATATTATGACCTTAGCCAAAGGGCTGGGCAACGGCTTCCCCATAGGGGCTATGCTTGCTACGGAAGAGGTGGCCCGCGGCTTTGAGCCGGGCACCCATGCTTCCACCTTTGGAGGCAACTTTACCGCCTGTACCGCCGCGCTGGCGGTATTGGAAGTCATCGCGGAGGAAAACCTGGTGGAGAACGCTGCCCAGGTGGGGGCCTACTTCCGCGAACGGTTGAACCGCCTGCAGGCGAAGCACGAGAACATCGTGGACGTGCGGGGCAAGGGAGTCATGAACGCCATCCAGTTGTCCGCGCCCCAGGCCCGGGCGGTGCAGGATGCCTGTCGGGAAAGAGGACTGATTGTCAACGCCATCGGAGACCACATTGTACGTTTCCATCCTCCGCTGAACGTGCAACGGGAGCAGGTGGACGAGGCGGTGAGCATTTTGGACGCAGCCCTCGCTGAACAAACTGGGAAATGAGAATGCGGAATGCGGAACAA
>DTZQ01000204.1 GCA_012961305.1 Armatimonadota bacterium
AGGGTCGGAAGATAGAACGACCGGCTAAAGTAACAAGTTTGAACGTCATCCTGAATTCGGGCACGGCCAACGAACAGACCTACCCGGCCGAGGTAGTCCAGTCGGATGTGGCGAATGACATTGCGCTACTGCAACTGCGGGGACACGGGGGCAATTTGCCCTATCTCCAACTGGGCGATTCCGACGCCCTGGTGGAAACCATGCCGGTAATTGCCCTGGGCTACCCCTTTGGCGAACAACTGGGGCCGGAAATAACTGTTACCGCCGGGGCAGTGACCTCCCTGCGGCGAGGGCGAAGGAACCTCTTGGAGAAGATTCAACTGGATGCCTCTGTCAATCCCGGCAACAGCGGGGGGCCCCTGGTGGACGAACGGGGCGTGGTGGTGGGTGTTATTCAGGCCATCGTTGCCGGGGCCCAGGAGATTAACTTCGCCATCCCCATCAATCTGGTCAAAGGTCTCCTTCAGCAGTGGCAGATACCCTTCCACGAGGCTCCCCCACCGCAGGAACAGCCGCCGGCCCCCGCCGCGACTCCGGTCAGCCACCAGACGGTGGCCGGAGTGAGCGCAGCGGAAGGGGCGAAAATCGCCGTGGCCGACTTCCAGTGCCGCATTCCAGACCAGGCCGATTTGGGCTGGTCGGTGGCCGAAAACTTGCGTACGGCCCTGAGCCGGGAGCGAGTGTTTACCGTGGTGGAACGGGCCCAGTTGGAGAAGGTTTTGGAGGAACTGCAGTTGCAGGCCACAGGAGTGGTGGACTCGGAAACGGCTCTCAAAGTCGGCAAGGCCCTGGGAGCAACGATGGTAGTTATCGGCAGCGTGACCAAAATCGGGAACACCTATACCCTCAACACTCGCTTTGTGAACGTGGAAACGGGTACGGTGGAGCACGCCGACGCCTTAACTTGCCGTAGTTTGGACGATTTGCCTCAGGCCATCGAAGACTTAGTGGCCCAAATTACTGGCCGAAAGCGGCCGGAACCTCCGGCCGCAGTAGCGGTAAGCCACCCAGCGGGAGAAAGGCCAGAGGCCCACAAACCCACTCCCTCCGAACAACCACCACGCCCAGCCCCGCGGGAGGAACCGCGCCCTACCCCCCTCTTGGAGGCGGCCCGAACCTGGCCGGTGGTGTTTGAAGACAGTTTCGCGGCGGACTACTTGGGAGAGTTCGCAGATGAGGAAGCGGAGCGCGGCTACAAAAACGGCGAATATGTCCTTACGGTCAAGCGCAAGGATTTGACCTTCTTTGCCCCCTACAAGGGATTGGAACTGGGGGACTTCGAGTTGACCGTAACCACTCGGCAAATCAGCGGCCCCGATGACAATTACTACGGAGTGATGTTCCGCCTCCAAGACGCCAATAATTTTTACCTGTTCAACATTTCCGGCGACGGATACTACCAGGTGCTCAAGCGCAAAAATGGCGAGTTCAGCAGCGTCAAACGCTGGACCCCCAGCAAGGCCATTAACCAGGGCAACGCCACCAATACCCTGCGCTTGATTTGCCTGGGCCCCCAGTTCGCCCTGTTCGTCAATGGACGGCTGGTGGATGAGGTAGAAGACCCTGACCTGGCCAGCGGCGCCATTGCCTTAGCCGTGGGCAGCAACCAGGAGGGGTCGCTGAGCGTGGCCTTTGACAACTTGCAAATCCGGGCCCCTGGTAACCCGTCCGTACCGCGCCTGCGACCCACCGCGCCGGGACGTCCAACGCCCACCCCCTCGCCGGCGGCTGGAGAGGTGCTTTTCCAGGACGATTTCTCCAATCCGCGCAGCGGTTTGGGTTCCCACCGCAGCGCAAAGAGCGAGCGGGACTACCGAAACGGCGAGTACGTGTTTTTCGTCCACCAACCTCAACTCACCGTCTTCGCCGACTACAAAGAAATGGAGTTCGAAGACTTCGAACTCACCGTAGAAGCCCGCAAAGTAAGTGGCCCTGACGATAACGAAATGGGAGTGATGTTCCGTTTTCAGGACATCGAGAACTTCTACCTGTACAATATCTCCAGCGATGGGTACTACCAGTTGCGCAAGCGGGAAGGAGGAGAGTTTACGGATTTGGTGCGCTGGACGAGGACGGGAGCCATTCATCAGGGGAAGGCGCGGAACCTGCTGAAAGTGGTCTGTGTAGGGGAAGAAATTTCCCTGTACGTCAATGATACTTTGCTGAGCGTGGTGCGGGATGGAACCTTCCCCCGGGGCCGGATAGCCTTATCGGCAGGCACGCTGGAGCAAGGGGAAGTACAGGTGGCCTTTGACAACCTGGTAGTAAGGCGGCCCGGAGTTGGTCGGCCGGAAGGCCCGCCACGGGAAGAGGGCGAAATAATCTTTCGAGACGATTTTTCCGACCCTCGCAGCGGCTTAGGAGAGTATCGAGACCGCAACAGCGAGCGGGGCTATCAAAATGGAGAATACGTCATTAAGGTTCGAGAGAAGGATATCACTATTTACGCGAACTACGAAAAGCGGGTCTTTGACGATTTCGACTTAACGGTGACCGTTCGCCAAATCAGCGGCCCGTTGGACAATTATTTCGGCCTCCTCTTCCGCATGACCGATGTGAACAACTGGTATGCCTTCAACATCTCCGGGGACGGGTACTTTCAGATTCGCAAGCGTACGGCAGGGGATTTCCGCAACGTGGTACGCTGGACGCGCACTCGGTTTGTGAACCAGGGGAACGCGACCAACCACCTGCGGCTCGTCTGTCAGGGGGATGAGATTTCGGTGTACGTCAACGGCCACCACTTGGCTACGGTGCAGGATAATGACCATCGGCGGGGCCGCATCGCCCTGGCCGCGGGCAGCAACGAGGCGGGAGACCTGCGGGTGGCCTTCGACAACTTAGTGGTGCGACGCATAGGGGGTGGGGGTGGCCGTCCCCAGCCGCGGGAGGAGGAAGAGGAAAGTCCCTACCTGATTGAAGTGGAGTTGGAGGACGACT
>DTZQ01000205.1 GCA_012961305.1 Armatimonadota bacterium
GAGAGCACCACCCGCCCGTCGCGCCGCTGGTTGTAGATGGTGAAAAAGAGGAAAAGTGGCTCCCCCTCGGGCCTCACGAGGCGGCCCGTGGCTGGGTCTAAACGCAGGGGGGCCTGGAACCGCTCCGCGTACTCCGGCCGCTCGTAGCGACCGCGGAAGGTAGAGCAGGGAGCATCTTTCTCCCGCGCCCATTCCTCCCGCAAGTGGCGGTTGTGGTTCGTTAGCCGGGCCCGCAGCACCTCCCGCGGCAGGAGAGCAAAATCGTGCCCCCAGGGAGGTTCGCCCGGGCCGGCCGAGTAGCCTCCGATTTCCGCCGCCGGCTGCCACTCGGCCTCGGCCTGAGCCAGGGGCCAGTCGGGTGGCCGCTTGGAAGTCACCTCCCATTTCCCGTCGGTGAGGAAATCCTCGCCGGTGCCGTCTGCATATTCCACCCGCAGTTGGGCATAGAACATGGGCCGCCAGCGGCAATAGACCTGCGCGGTGAGGCGGTTCTCGCCCCGTCGCAGCCGCTCCGTCAGGTCTACGATTAGGGGGAAGGCCTCCCGTTCGTCGTAGGCCGTGCCCACCAGTTCGCCGGCGAGGAAAACGCGCAGGGTTTGGAACGGGGCGGCTATCAGCACCCCCCGCCTGACTGGCTGACGGAGCCGCACCTGCCCGCGAAAGTAAAGGGTGTGCCTCCAGCCGTGTGTGGGGTCCGGCCCCGGCTCGCCAATCCAGTGGGCATCATCGGGCAGGAATGGCATGGGCTCGCTGGAGGGAAACCAGAGGGCCTCCTCGCTGCTCCACCCTGCCCCGCAAAGCAACATTCCCCATCCCAGCAAGAGACCTTTAATCATCGTGAACGTTCAACCCCCAGCGGTCAACCTGGTTAGCCGCACCCTCTACGGGTGCGCCCCCACGCTTTCGCGAAATGGTATTAGACTGGCTAAAGCCCTGACTCTATGCACATTTCGAGGGCTTCTATCATCTGCCGGGCCAGGGCAAGGGCAGTCTCTCCATCCTCGGGCAAAAGTGTGGCGTGCGGGTCGTAACGCGCCCGGTTGCGCTGGTCCAGCAACCGATTCAGACCGCGTCCCATTTCGGACGGGAGGGTTCCAGAGCGCACGAGCAATTCTCCGCAGTGTGTCACGAGCCCGCTATGAGTTCGGGGCAACTCCTCGCCCTGGAGCAAGATGAGCCCCTTGGCAGCCAACTCGGCTGCATTGTAGGCCAGGTCAACCGCTCCCCGCGCCTGGTGAGCATTTTGTAGTTGCTCCGCCATCGTGAGGTAAACCTGGGCCAAGTCCAACAAATCCTCGGCTTCCCGCTGCCTCCGGGTGTTCTCGTCCACTGCATATACTTCCTGGGCATAAGTCTGTACCTGGGAGAGGAAGTGGCGGGGATTCCGCCACTCTTCCAGGCAGTAGACCATCGCCTCGATTCTCTGCCCCTGCTCCAAGATGACCTCAAACGCCAAATCTGAGCAAGTTTGCTGAACCTGTCGCAGGTCACCAGAGGCAATCACCAGCAAATCCACATCGCTCTCCGGGTGCCAATCTCCTCGGCGGGTACTGCCGTAGTGCAAGATGCGCAAGATGCGGTCTCCCACTTCACTGCGCAACAGGCGCTGGATGAAAACCTCCCTGGCCATGCTTTTGTCCGCTGCTCCCTGGTGAATCCCGCTCATAGCAATTCCTCAGGGACTCTTCTCCCCTCGGCCCAACTGTCTAAGGCTCCTGAGGCGGCCAAATCTCCCCGGGTGGCCAAGCGCCGGCGAGCCTGGGCCTCCAGTCCTCTCCCTACTTTGCGGCGATTAGTTTCACCGACTTCCAGATGCCCCCGTAGGCTACACGGTCGAGGACCCGGACGGCCAACAGGTTCTCCCGCCCCGGGCGGAGGGCATCGGTGACCTCGATTTCGAACCGCTGGTCCCAGCCGTCCTCGCCCCGGTCGTGCTGCCCCACCAACTGGCCGTTGAGGTAGACCCAGGCGGATTCATCCACCGCGCCGAAGGCCAGAAACACCCGCCGTCCGGCCACCTCGGCCGGCGGAGTGAAAGTCACTCGATACCAGGCCACGCCATCGTAGGCTACGCCCTGTGGCTCCCACCACTCGCCAATCTGTATCTCCCGCCAGGCGGAGGTGTCCAGGCCCGGCGCGAACCACTGCTCCCGCTCGCCCACCCGCCGAGGGTCGGGGCGGAAGAGCCAGGTTTTAGGCAAATCCAGCACTGGCTCGTATTTGGCCCACAGGGGGCCGAAGGTGGTCTGGTCATCGTAGCCGGGCTGGTCTTTGGCGTGGAGCATGGCCTGGGGTTTAGGCTGGGGTTGGGGACGCGGTGCCGGCCGCCACCACAGGCCCATGTCCCGCCGACAGCGGCGCACCGCCTCGATGTAGGCCGGGGTCAGGCCCTTTCCCGTCCACCAGTTGACCTGCTCCGAGTAGAGCCAGACGTAGCAGTCGCTGGCATACAGAGCGTTGTGCAGCGCATGGGAGATTTCCTCCGGCGTGAAATGGTTCTTGCTCGGCTCCTCTGGCCTCCAGCCGATACCCCGCCAGTTGTAGTCCAGCCACACCCCAAAGCCCACCTTCAGCCGCCGGTCATACAACTCCGGCACCGCCGACAGCCGCCGTCC